>JBFZEW010000168.1:0-3421 GCA_041306665.1 Spirochaetota bacterium
CTGAATTTTTAATTGACCAAGGAGCAAAGATTATTGTTGTTGCCTGCAATAGTGCATCTGTTTCGGCATTAAATTATCTTCGGTCGGAATTTCCTGATGTTCCAATTATTGGTGTGGTTCCGGTAGTAAAAACTGCCGCCAAAATCACTAAAAATAATCGAATCGGTATTCTTGCCACCGAAGCAACAGTTGATTCAGATTATTTAAAAGGTTTGGTTAATGAGTTTTGTGCCGGTAAAAAAATATACTATCAAAAAGCCGGTGAATTAGTTGATCTGGTTGAAAATATTTATTATAAAAAACAACCTGAAATCGAAAAAAAAGTTAGAAATAGCATTAGGCCTCTCATTTCTAATGGTGTTGATGTCATTGCTCTTGGCTGTACACATTTTCCATTTTTAAAAAAAGAAATTGAAAAATTAACCGGTCCGAAAATTACCGTGTTAAATTCCAATGGAGCAGTTGCCAGGCAGGTAAAAAGAGTGCTTTATAAAAATAAAGATTTCATTGAAAACGAAACACCCAAATATGTTTTTTATACAACAGGTTTAAAAGGAATTCTAATAATTCAATTAAGAAGATTGATAAATTTTAATGCTAAAAAAATCCATCATTTGAAATGGAAAAAGTAATTAATTATTGTTATAATATTAATAAGTTTGATATGCTTTTCTGTTAATAAATTGATTTGTTTTAAATTTCAAAGGAGGTCTTGCTGTTATGGATTTACTGGTTATGCCTCGATCTTTGGACATTAAAAACAATTGCGATTTTTTTCACGAAAATTTATGCCAAATTGTTCCTCAAGAAACAATTACAATCTTCGGCTTTGATAATGATTTGTATTATTCTGAGGTCAAAGCTAAGATTATTCATGTTCTATCATATTTAACAAAAACTAATTTATTAATCCTTGATCTCACAGGGGTAACTGAAATCTCTCTAGATGCCGGGGCAAAGTTCTTGAGCCCGATAATTCATCGAAGGATTAAAATCGTCGCCATAGCCAGTTATCATCTTCATAAAAAAATAAAAAGATTTGGCATCGAGGTTTTTTCAACCAAAGAAGAATATCAAGAATATTTAAACGACATTAAAAAAATCGCGTAACCATATGACCACAAGCACAACCCACGGCCCTTTTAAAGGGCCTTTTATTTTATCATGATTGCAATATTGTTCTCATGAGAGTAAAATGATAGTATAATTAACTTTTTCAAAAAAGGAGCACTCATGAGCAAAAATATTCCGAAGAATGATTTAATGGAAAAAATTGTCAATTTATGCAAGCGAAGAGGGCTTATTTTTCCTTCAAGCGAAATATACGGCGGAACCGGTTCGGTTTGGGATTACGGCCCATACGGGGCGTTACTAAAAAATAATGTTAAAATGCTCTGGTGGCGGGACATGATTCAATTTCGAGATGACATGGTGCCGCAGGATTCATCAATATTAATGCATCCCAAGGTTTGGGAGGCTTCAGGCCATATTTCATCATTTACCGACCCGCTTGTAGAGTGCAAGAAATGCCATCATCGTTTTCGCGAAGATCATATTTTGGAAGGAAAATACGGAAATGTGGTTGGAAAGGGCGGGAAGGTAGTATGCCCTGACTGCGGCGGCGAGATGACCGAATCAAAAATGTTCAACTTGATGTTTAAAACTTTCATGGGTCCGATGGAAGATTCTGCACATGCCGTATATCTCCGGCCGGAAACCGCCCAGGGAATTTTTGCCAATTTCAAGGCAATTTTAGAGGTTGCCAGAAAAAAACTGCCTTTTGGCATTGCCCAGATTGGAAAATCATTTCGCAACGAAATCACCCCGGGTAACTTCACCTTTCGCACTCGGGAATTCGAGCAGATGGAAATCGAATATTTTGTTAAACCGGACGAAGCCGAAAAATGGTATGATAAATGGATAAAAATAAGGGAAAAATGGTATCGGGATTACGGAGTAAAAAAAGATAATTTGCGGCTGAGAAAACATGCAAAAAAAGAACTTGCGCATTATGCCAAGGGAGCGACTGATATTGAATATCATTTTCCCTTCGGATGGAGCGAACTTGAGGGAATTGCCAACAGGCAAGATTACGATCTTAAGCAACACGAAAAGTTCTCCGGCCATGATATGAAATATTTTGAGGAAGAGGGAATGAAAAAATACTATCCTTATGTGATAGAACCATCCGGCGGGGTGGATCGAGCGGCATTGGCATTTTTGGTTGACGCCTACAACGAAAACGAGCAGGGTGAAGTATTTTTGCGGCTTGATCCGAGGTTATCGCCAATAAAGATTGCCGTGTTTCCCCTGGTAAATAAGGAAAAATTGCCAAATATTGCTCATGATATTTATGATGAACTCAAACAAAACTGGTTTGTGCAATATGATGATGGAGGCTCGGTCGGCCGCCGCTATCGCCGGCAGGACGAAATCGGCACGCCATATTGTGTAACCGTAGATTTTGATACCCCCAAGAAAAACACAGTCACTGTTCGTGAACGGGATTCGATGAAGCAGGAGAGGGTAAAAATCAAAGAACTATTAGATTATTTTAAAGGTAAACTATCAAAATAGGTGAGTTAATAATTATTGAAATTATTAATCAATCAAAATCAGAGATATTTTCTCTGATTTTGTTGTTTTTATGTTATCTTCTTGACAATTTAGTTAAAATAATATATTTTTGATGAAAATCAAGATTTGAAGGAGTGATTTTTGTGACATTAACAAAAAGGAAAAAAGAAAGCATTAAAAATATTATAATTTTAAAGAATAAAATCAGCCCATCAAGTTTTATATTCTTAATTTTTAAACTCATTGCTCCGCTTGGGATTTATAAATTTCAAACAAGATGTTTTGAAGATGCTTTGTTCATTCTTAAGAAAAATATTGGTGATATTGAACTTGCCAAATTAATGGGAGAAATGGATTTCTATTACAGAAATGGCCGTTATTTCAGTGATGAAATTGATGTTTCTTTCACTGAATTACAGAACAGTAAAATAATTGCCTTTATTAACCCTAAGTTTCATGGTTTCATTTATTTAGGAAATAAAGAAAGAAAAAACAGAAGCCAAAGAGCTAAATATATTTCAAGAATATTATTAAGACAACTAAAAAAAGAATATGATTTTGCTGATAATATAAACGTAAAGCAACTATTAAAATTATCAACTATGTTTTTAAAATATTATAAAGAAGAAATTGAGAAAATTGGAAATAATGAAGAATCAAAGGATAAATACAGGGAATTTGTATCCCACTGGAATAAAAGAATTACATAATTAATGATACAGAAAAGGAATTTGAATCGGGAATTATCCCGATTTTTTTATTAAAAGAAAATACCACCAGCGTTAGCTGGTGTGTGCGTTTGATAGCGTAGCTGTATAATAAAATCACCCCGAACATAGAGAGG
>JBFZEW010000169.1:0-3044 GCA_041306665.1 Spirochaetota bacterium
ATATCAGACTGGTCCAGTTATCTGGGGCGAGCCTGGAACCAATGGACAGCATGCGTTTTATCAGCTGATACATCAGGGAACAAAATTAATTCCATGCGACTTTATCGGGTTCGCGAAATCGCAGAATCCAACAGGTGATCATCACGTAAAATTTATGTCCAATTTTTTCGCACAGCCTGAAGCACTTGCTTTCGGAAAAAGCGAAAAAGAACTTAAAGCGGAAGGTACTCCTGATAAACTTATACCTCACAAAACATTCGAAGGCAACAGGCCATCAAACAGCATAATGGCGGAAAAGCTAACGCCATATGTATTAGGCAAACTGATATCATTATATGAACATAAAATATTCACGCAGGGTGTAATATGGAATGTTTTCTCTTTTGATCAGTGGGGAGTGCAGCTCGGAAAAGTGTTAGCAGAAAAAATCATACCTGAACTAACTTCAGAGAGCGAATTGAAACATGACGCTTCGACAAACAAACTGATAAAATATTTCAGAAAACATAAATGAACAGCAAGCACTGAAAGAAAAATTCTTTCAGTGCGCTTTTATAAGAGAACTTCTAAAAACTAATAGTTTGATATTTCCGTGTCGGCACAAGTGCATTTAAAACCAGTATTTATGATTATTTAAACAATATGTACTTAATGATTTTTAGAATCGGTTATAAACTTTATAACACTACTTAGCTCAGGAATGCCCAACTGACCTCCCGCATGGGTGCACTTGATCGCCGAAACAGCCGAAGCAAAAATGCAATTATATTCCAAACTGAAATTTTTCGAAAGGCCCGCGACAAAAGCGCCATGAAAAACATCTCCCGCACCTGTAGTATCAACAGCATTTATTTTAAAAGCATCAACGTGCTTAAATCCGGTTTTATCATAGACATAGCAGCCATTTTCACCATGCGTAATAATCACAGCTTTGCAGTTGTCACGATATAACTGCAAACATATCTTTTTAGGATCTGTTTCATTCGTAAACATGGAAGCAAACTTATAATTCGGCATTATATAATCAGCATAATTCAATAATTCACATTCATTTTTATTGCGAAGCAATTTTGTACTGGGATCTATCACAACATTGATATTTTTTTCAACAGCCTGTTTTAACAATGGCAGCACCGTATCAAACCAGTAACCATCAATATGGATATTTTTAATTCCGGATAAATTAATATCAGTAAAAAGATTTGAATTATTCTGAACAGCTTTATGATGCAGGATTGTTCTCTCTCCGGTTCCATCATGCACCAAACAAATCGAAAAAGCGCTATGCTGGCCAGGGAATATTTTAACACGGGATGAAATGACATTATTCAATTGAAAATTTTCTAAAATAGTTTTGCCATTATCGTCATCTCCAATGCCTCCAATAAACTCAGCCTTCTCTCCAAGCCTGGCACACGCAACAGCCGCCGTTGCCGCCATTCCGCCTTGCTGATTTGAATATCCACTGATATATTCAACTTCATTCCATTCCGGCATTCGCTGAATCCGGCATATTCTATCAATAACAACCCCGCCTATAAATAAATTCATGTTTTTTCCAAAAAAGTTTTAAAATTTTCTCCCGTTTTTACGTTATAAGGGTAGAAAGATCAAGGAGAATGATATGATTCATACATCGATAAATATTAACTGTAAAGTTAAAAATAAAATTGAAAAGTTGTCCAGAAGATATGAAGTTCATCAAAATACTATTATTCGAAATGCTTTGTGCAAATTCGCCAGAGAAAATAAAAAACTGAAAACCGGCTCTGCCGTGCAATATCAGCATTCGGATGAAGATGGCAAGTTTAAACCATTCCATGTTGTTCTTTCAGTGAATGAATATGAGATTTTTACTGATTTAAGGGATTTTTGCAAGCTCTCTGTTTCTCTTATTCTTGCTTTAATGATTGATAAACTTTATAATGATATTAGTAACAATAAAAATGATGATATTAAAATGATGAATAACTATTCATCATTTCTTTACTCAATATCATTAATTCAGAATATTAACCAAAAAAAATGGATAATAAAATGGAAAACATAATTAAATACTAAGAAAAATACACAGATCTGACATCATCAAGCATTTTTTGTTCTTCAGCCGCGATAGAACCATCAACCTTTGCGGCTTTTTCCATTAATTTAAAAATCTTTTCGCGTTTTTTCTCATCAGCAGGCATTTTTATATTCAACTGTCCGGAAAAAGCAAGTTTATATAACCCTTTGATTTTTTCTGTATTGTATCCCCATTTTTTAGCGATTTTATTTACGAATTCTTTTTCTGCATCATCAAAATTTTTATCGCTGGCAATCATCGCAAGAACATTATTAAACGCGTAGTCCCGTACATCATACATTGAATCAAGAAATTTAGGATTGATGCTGTAATCAAATTCGGATTTAACACCTGATAAATAATCAGAATATTCATCCATAGTTAATACCTCATCTATGATCCATTCAACTTTACTGCTATTTAACACTGACCCGCAATACTGACAATTAATATCAAGAGTATCATCCAGTTTACCACCGCAATTAGGACAATTATGTGAATATAAGGAACCTTTCGTTGCTCCTGATTTCTTTTCGCGTACCATGACAACCACGCTTGTATCTGAAATAACAAACGGATCAATAAGTTTTATTTTATTTCCTTGAGCCAGCACACGCTGATAACTCGCTTTTATGGAAATAAAAAGTTTATTTTGACTTCCTTCATCTTTAACTCCAATTAAAGAAACATCATTAAGAAAAAGCCTGTTATACGCGATTTTATCATCACTCATTTCTTCCATGACTTTATTAAAATAATTATCCGAAACAAAACGTCTCATAATTTTCGCATCATTAAAAGTTTTCGCGGTCAATATTTGTAAATATCCATTGCTTGCTTTATCCTCAATCAACTGCACCGCAAAATCATTATTTTCAAGAATAAGTTTATCAGCTAAAGCGCGAAGATTTGAATTAGCCATCACTTTCGGATTCTGTCCGACATAATCATCCGCCTGTGTAATTTCTGAAAGAACCCAGTC
>JBFZEW010000170.1:0-6822 GCA_041306665.1 Spirochaetota bacterium
CCTCTCGAAATGGCAGAGCTGGATTATGATTTTCACTATTCGATTTTCGAAGCGACAGGAAACATGATATACCCGCTGTTAATAAATTCATTTAAAAAAATTTACATTAAAGTGCTGACTGAGTTTTATTCAAACAAGTCAGTCATTACAGAAGTTTTTAGGCTTCATTCCGCTCTTGCACTTGAAATTGTCAATAAAAACGCCTCTAAATCTTATGATGCTATGAAAGCTATTCTTATTTTTGGTGAAAATAATCTTAAAAAAATGCTTGAAAAATAAGAAATTTGTTCTGCGTAGCTGTAACGTAGCTGTAACGTAGCTGTAACGTAGCTGTAACGTAGCTGTAACGTAGCTGTAACGTAGCTGTAACGTAGCTGTAACGTAGCTGTAACGTCAAAAAATGTCTTTCATTATAAAAATTTAACCATTCGGAATAAATAAAAATAGACAGAAAAGAGTATATAAAATTGAAATAAAATAACTTTTTTTTAATTTTATATCAATTTGTATCAAAATTGAGCAATTTTTGTCTTGACAAGACAAATTCCTGCCCTCAAATATAAACAATCTATAAGGAGATTTTCATGAATAATATTAGCTATATTTCTAAAAACTTCATTCTTTTTCTTATTCTCGTTTTATGTCTTGCCTATTTATGCAACTAAGAGTATGAATTAAATAATGCCGCGTAAAAAGTCATTTTAACCCACTAGACAGTAAATTTATTTTCATTCAAAAAAAATACATCTTACATCTTTATACAGGCCAGACTATCAACATCGGAGACATTGAATTAGCTAATCTTAACAATTAATTTTTGAAAATTTCCAGTATTATCGCGATTGCTTATGTCCGAGAAATCTTTTCAATACTCCGCTTTAAAGCCCTTCCTGTCAGGGCTTTATTATTTTTCTGAATTATCGATGCTGACTATCGTCTGCTTCAATGCCTGTCATCACGCCTGTCATCACGCCTGACGATCGTCAGGCGCTTTGTGCGCTTTGTGAATTATATGTCATTTATGATAAATCAAGAGATAATAACAAAATTATATACTTTACACCAAATAACATATAATTCTCTTTACTATTGACGCAAATTGCATTATGTTTTATATATTCTCAAGTAAACCAGCTTGATTATGTTTAAATAACAACATCATGGAGATGAAATGGGAGATAAGAGTCCTAAGTCTAAAGAAAAGAATCTTAAGCAGAAAGACAGTGACAAAGTTAAATCAGCACAGAAAGCTCAAGCGGCAAAAGACGCGAAAACCGTTAGTAATGGTAAACCAAAAAAATAACTTTTACTAATAAAGACACGCAGGACTTAGTAACAGAAACAGTCCATCCAGATTTTCTGTTACTAACTTTTCTTTTACAAACAAAAAATCAGCCGCATTCTAACTTTATGAAAAAATCAATAATCATCTATTTCGATTAATCTACTAATGTCAATCAGCAGGTCTCTTCTCAGCATTTAAAGCATGTATAGTTATACACCAAAATCATGATATTTTATGGAAAAATGCAGAAAAACATTAAAAATCAAAAAATTTTTCGGGAAAACGACTTAAATACTTGACTACTGTGCAATAAACAGTACCATATGTAATATTGTATCGTGTATAACACAACACAGGAGTACATATGAACATACAGTTTAAAAAAGGCGTCTTGGAGCTTTGCGTACTTTCACTTTTAACGGACGAGGACAGATATGGATATGAACTTGTAAGCAAGATAAGTGAAAACATCGAGATATCAGAAGGTACAATCTATCCTCTTCTGCGCCGCCTTCAGAAAGATGGTAACGTGACTACTTATCTTCAAGAATCAAAAGAAGGCCCATCGCGAAAGTACTACAAATTGACCGAGAATGGCGAAAAAATGTGCGTTGAGCTTACAAATGAATGGCTTGGTTTTGTTTCAAAAGTTAACACAATTTTAAAAAGGAGCGCGTAGATGAATAAAGAACAGTTTCTAACTCAATTAAAAAAACAGCTTTCCGGAATACCAAAAAAGGAAGTTGACGACATGCTCTATGACTACGAAGAACATTTTACTTCAGCAGCGGCAAAAGGGAAAAGCGAAGAAGAGATTGTCAACTCACTCGGTTCTGTTAAATCAATCGCAGCGACTATAAAAGCTGATTATTACATTGACAACGCAGACGGCAGCTTTAAACCGAAAGACATAATTTCAGCAGTTTTCGCTGCAGCAGCATTAGGGTTTTTCAACATAGTATTCGTGCTGGGACCATTTACCGGAATTGCTTCCATCATATTCGCGCTCTGGGCAGTATCATTTTCATTCTTGTTTTCAGGCTTCATCGGCGCCTTTTTATATACCATAGCCGCGGTATTCAGCTCAGCTGTTTTTCCTTTATTAGCTTTTCAGGGATTATCATTCATTACAATATTTTTTGGTCTTCTCACATTGGGAATGACAGGACTTTTCATGGGAATCGGTTGTTTTTATTTAACACGACTGTTTTTCAAACTCACAGTAAGCTATCTTAAGTGGAATTTAAATTTTGTAACTACAAGGAGACTATAAAATGTCAAAGAAAAAAGTATTTGGAACTTTGGCCGTAACATACGGCATCTTCATGCTTATCACAGTAATCAGTTTATCAACTGATATGAAAAAAAATAATGGCGCGGCATTCGCGATGGGGAAAAACTCCAGTCAGTCATTTGACATTGATGAACTGAAAACAGCTGCATTCAGTCAATCATCGGATTTAACAATCGAAGGAGTAATGGAAGAAATTACAATTAAGTTTGAAAACAGAACTGACGTATCCGCGCATTTTTACGGAAACATTCGCATTAGCGGGAACAAACCGGAAATGATTGTCGAAGAATCCGGAAGTAAAATTAAAATCACAATTAAATATTCAAGAACCAATTCCAATAGTTTTTCAAAATTAAAACTGGATGTTCTTGTACCGCAATCTTTTTCTAATAACCTGGAAATAAGCAGTGTTTCCGGTGACATTACGACGATAAATGATACTTTGAAAATTAAAAATCTTAGCATAGAAAACGTTTCGGGAGACAGTAGCATTAAAAACTTTAACTGCGACGATTTTTCAGCGGAAAACATATCTGGAGACATTGACATAGAAAATGTTACGGCGTTAAAAACTAATTTCAACTCAGTATCAGGTGATATTAAAGCAAATAATTTTAAATCAAATACAAACGCGATAAGCGTTTCAGGAAGCATACTTCTTTCAATTTTATCTCTTGATGCTGAATATAAACTTGAAACAGTATCTGGAGACATTGAATTATTCACGCCTGCAGGTTCAGAATTTGTTCTGAAGGCAAACACAGTTTCAGGCGAAATTGAAAGTCCTGATTTCGCGCTCAAAATAGACAAAAAAACAAAAAGATCAATGAACGGGAAAACCTCAAACGGTACATTTGAATTAAACATGGAAACAGTATCCGGCGACATTTCAGTCAAATCAAAATAAAACTCTTCCGGGCAGATTAACTTTTGCCCGGAATGATTTCATTTCAAACCGAATTAAACAGCGAAGTTCTCTTCGATGTTGATAGTTATCCGCTTTTCGGCACCATAAAACAACAACACGTTCTCAAATTGTTTATTGCATAATCCGCTTTCACTTAACATTTGTTATGATTATTTTTCATTACCACAGAAAAAAATTCTACTTGAAAACTATGCTGGATTATCTATAATTATAAGCATCAAATAAATAAATCGATAGATTGAAATGAGCAAAAAGATAAACATAAAACTACAGGAAATGATTGATGCGATGGAAAATCACAATGAATACATCCGCCATTACATTGATCTTGAGAACGGTGAAATAATTTTCACTGCCGATGAATATTTCATTGAAGACATAGAAAATGAAAATGATATTTTAATCGCGGAAAACCCGGAACAATACTGTTTCATTGAAATCATTGATTCTGATGAAGCTTTCAAAATAATGGAAAGTTTCGTGCACAACATTGACGATAAAACCATTCAAGATGTTCTTTACAAATCTATCTACAGACCAAAGCCATTCCGCAGTTTCAAAGAAACTCTTGCCAATTATCCCGATCTTAAAGAAAAATACCGCAGCTACCATCAGGAACAAATGAGCATGTATGTTGAAGAATGGCTTGATGAAAAAAATATTTTTGCCGCGCTTATTTAACAAGCATCTTATCGCTTTTCCGTCCTTCGATTACCCCCTGTATTCCAAAATACCATGACGACTGCCCTTCTTCATCTAAACCATACGAGTACCCACCGTACAACGAAAGCGGAATAAAATATCCCGCGGCGACATCGGCATAAATTTCAATACCGGCGGTTTTCTTAAAATTTTCCGCCTGAAAATCAGAGCCGCTGCTGAAAACTTCACCGACGGAAAAATACGGTACAGCGTATAATTTTTTAAACATTACCGGGAAAGTGCCGCATCCTCCTTCTTTCCGCGCGAGAGGAAGATAATAACTTATCGATGTTTCTGCCGTGTTATATGCAACTATTTCACTCGACTCGTACCCTCGCATTCCGTTTGCAGAAATCGACTTGAAATTATTCGACATATAATAACTGCTTCCCAGACTGAATGCTCCGGTTTTATCTTTTCCGCTTTCAGTGCCTCCTGAAGCGGAAAATTTTATCACGTGATTCCGGAAAAAAAACGGAATGTAGATGTTAGACGACGCTGATAAGATTGTGCTTTCCGATGCCGAATTGATTGCATCGTGTGAAAATAAAATATTTGCTGACAAATCAAAACCTTTTTCCTGCTTCACGGAATACGCATGATATGAACTGTTTGAAAAAAACCATGACGCGCCAAGATATGAATCAGTGCTTTTTTGCTCATCATAAGTTTCATCGACATGAAGTGTATAATCGGAAATTTTACTGTATATTCCGTAAAGACTAAGACTCTGGGAGAAATCATTTTTAATAAAAGGCACCATCATCTGAATTGCAGTATTGGAGGACATTGAATGTTTCTTTTCCGCCTCTTTATCGTACTCCCAGTCTATGTTACTCTTTGAGCTGAAGATGTTATTGTTTGAATACATCATTGAGACTGCGGGTAAATAGCGGGAATATGAGTATGCAGCATCAACAAAGTAATTATTCAGCTGAGGAACATATCCTCCCAAAATCTGATATGAATGAAAATTCAGCGGATCCTGACCGTAAACGAAAAGAAAAATTGATGAATAAAAATCATCCCCATAAACCTGACCATACAATGCTGGAATCCATATCGATGGAAGCATGTGTTCTAACGGATTATATTTTGCAGGTGAAGGTGATGGATATTGCCGATCTGACAGAGAATTTATGTTCTTGAAAAAATCGGCCGGCAGCACTTTACTCTGAAAATTCTCCGAAGTTATGACACTCTCAGGATAATCAATCAGTACAATGTCATAACCCTTGCTGCTGTAATTAACTGCTGAAATTTTTCTGCCGTCAGGCGAAACAGATGACTCAAGAAAACCTGTTGTTGTATTTGTAAGGCGATTAATTTTTTTATTGGAGAGATTGATTTCATATAAATTATAAATACTGTTCCGATCCGATGAAACTATGATGCGGTCATTTGAAATCCATGAAGGAAAAAGTTCAAAATATGAATCATCGGCGAATGATTCGATTATGCCGGATTTTAAATCAGCAACCGCGAGTGAATTGTTCCCGCCAACGGCTTTGTAGCCGAAAAGCAGTTTTGTTTTGTCAGGAGAAATTTTGCAAAAGAACATCTGCACGGGAGTATCTTTGATTTCAAAAACCGGACTTTCATTCTGCAGAACTTTCAGTGTATATAAATCATTATTCTGTGAAATTGCTGCTGAAAAATTATCTTTCTGCTCTGCATATAAAACACGCGCTTTTTTCGTAAGACGTTTTTTACCTCCAGTTTTTTTTACGGAATAGGCGTCATAATAAACCTTATTGTTGGAATAAATTTCATAATCAGTAAAAATGATATTATTTCCGTTTACCGAAAGAGACAAAGGATCATGGGCTTTTTTTATGCGAGTAGTTATTCCTGATTCAACATCAATGCTGCATATCGCCTTGTCATCACGGCCGTTGCTCCTGAAAAATACAATAGTTTTTCCGTCTGGCGAAAACGAAGGGAGAGAATTCCGGTAACCGTCTGCGGTAAGTTTTACAAATTTTGTTTCAGGCGTTTCTAGGATTTTTTTTCTTTCCGCGTCAAATTTTTTATACATCGCGTTTTGCCATTCAGCATATAGCTTATTAAATGATGATTTATATACATCATTTGAATTCATAAAATTCATGAACGGCAGACAATTATTCGAGTTTGCCGTAAAAATTTCATTAAATGATTTCCCTCTTGTTTCAAGAAGGTACTGATTGAAATATGCGCCATAGAGATACGGAATGCTTCCCGCCGGCCAGGTATATGGATAATTCGACGCTAACGAAAGACTCTTCGCGTTTTCATTCTCAAATTCAGTACGCATGATCATCTCAATATAATTACTGTTCAGCCGGCCTTTACCGGTAAGTTCAGATTCGTTAAATACGGCATTTC
This sequence comes from Spirochaetota bacterium, assembly GCA_041306665.1. Classification (GTDB taxonomy): domain Bacteria; phylum Spirochaetota; class UBA4802; order UBA4802; family JAFGJZ01; genus JAFGJZ01. The sequence continues at coordinate 6,577 of JBFZEW010000170.1, forward strand.
CTTCGGTAACAAATATCGGCTGAAGAATATTTGGCAGAACAATGCGCCCGAAGATGGCTCTGCCGCAGGCTGGAATTCCGTTGATCTGATCGATATTCAGACTGTGCGTGAATTCATGAATAAAAAGCATTTCAAGCCATACATCGAAATCGCCAAAAATATCTCCGGGCTGCGGACGGGTCAAATACATCACAATTTTATTTTCAGGAAAGGGCGTGGAATAGCCGTTTGTCTGATCGGTAATGT
>JBFZEW010000171.1:0-3478 GCA_041306665.1 Spirochaetota bacterium
CAGTCAGGTTTATGAAATGAATAAACAGGGTTTAATGAAAGAAATTAATGATTACTGCATGTGCGATGTGCTTGATACTTACTTTGTATTCCTGAGATCCCGCGTAATGATAGGGAAAATAACAATTGAGCAGGAAACAGAAATTAAAAATAAAGTTAAAATTTTTCTTAATGAACAAAAATCAGCCATGGATATTCTTAACAAATACCTTGCTGAATTAAAAGACGTCAGCCCTTATATTTAAGGGCTGCTCAAATTAGAACTGCCGGCTTAAAGAAATTCCAAAATTAATGCATTGAATATAAACGGGTCTTGAAAAAATTACATCATATCCGAATAACAATCCAGCATTGTAATGTTCAATAATTTTCCGGCTGATTTCCGTTTCAAGTGAAACTCCAGGATAATAATAATCTTCAGTATCGTTTCCAATTTCAAAATTCATCGATAGATAATTCATATTTCCTTTCGCGGAAAATTCCAGAGTGTAACTATTGATTTTGCACTCATATTTAAAAGCTGTACTTAAACTGAATATTTTTATTCCGAAATTTCCGATATCCTGTTTTTCAACGCTTTTAAATTGTGTAAATGAAAAATCAAACGAAGCAAAAAAATATTCTTTATTCAGTAAATTTCGGCTGTATGAAATTTCAGTTTTCAAAGAAGGATTTAATCTTGAATGAAAATATCCGGCTGGAAATGCAGCTACGGAATCGATTTGCAGATTCTGAACGGGATGATGTTCGGGTGTTTCATCATAATTATTTATGCTATTGGTGTTTCGAAAGAATTGAGCATAATTTGATTGAATACTGTCATCGACATGAATGAAAATTACATTCCCCGTATAAATTAAATCAATATCAGAAATACAGTCATTCAGATAAAAAATATCCCACGGTGTTTTATTATATTTTTTTGATATTTTAGAAAGAGTATCTTTGTATTTTACTTCATAAGTAATAATCCTTTTTTCATGTAAATCATTCAAAATTTCATCAGGAATAAAAATTTTTCCGGAAAATTCATCATTTTCTGCGGTGTTATAATATTCAATTATGCTTAAAGGTATCTGGTATTGCCGTGAAACATCTGATTTTGTTGTATTTTTGTTCGGGAAAATATCCAGACAAAATGAATCAGTTTGTACAAAAAAAATACTAATTACAAAAAAAATTTGAAAAAATCTTAAAATCACGAAAAAAGTTTTCATTTTTTTTCCTCCATTTTCGTTTAAAGGGCAGAGGTTGTTAACATTTCCCTCTACACTATAAACGTTTCCCGACAGAAAAAAGTTAAAAGAAAATTTAAAAGGGAGAAAAAAAATGAAAAAAAATTTAAATTCAATTATCAAACTATTATTTTTTTTACTAATTTTTAAAGCAGTAATTTTGTATTCTGCCGTTAATCCTGACGGAAGCTACTCTTACTCAATTCCAATAAAGGTGCCTGCAGGCATTAATGGAATGCAGCCGAACCTTTCGCTTGAGTACAATTCCAACAACGGCAATGGACTCTTAGGTGTCGGCTGGCAGCTTTCAGGGATTGGAAAAATTTCCCGCGACAGAACGTACTCTGTGAAATATGATGAAACAGACACGTTTATCGGTCCCAGAGGAAGACTAGTTAAAATCGAAAATGAAACAAACGTTTATCACTATGAAAATGAAAGTTTCATCAAAGTTGCACTTGCAGAAGGAACCCCGGCAGAGCCTGTTCAATGGATTGAAACAATGCCGGATGGGACAAAATATTTTTACGGGAAGCATCCCGAAAGTTTTGCAACTAACTCAACACTCGCGAATGCTGTGTGGTATTTAACATGCGTAGAGGATGTTCATGATAACGCGTATACGGTTTATTATACGAGTGATCCATCAGATTCCGGAACTCCGGATAATTACATTTACATTTCCAAAATTACCTACACAGAAGGAAACGGCGTAAGCGGTTTCAAACAGGTTCTTTTCGGCTATGAAACCAGAGTTGATGAAATTCTTGATTACTCAATGAATACAAAACTTGAGATGAAATACAGATTGAAGTCGATTGATGTAAAAAATGTTGCACCGACAAAAACAATTCATGAATATACGTTGGAGTATTTTGCTGATATGCTCGATTACAAGAGCGTAATTGAGCATGTTGAAGAAAAGTTTAATGATAAAGTTATTAACACATTTGTCTGTGATTACAGCAGCAACAGCAATGGAAGCAATTTTTCAGCACAAAGTAGTTACAACACAGCAATTTCTCAATTTCAAATATTATGCCAAGCCGAATTCATCGGTCAGCGGTTTTCTACTAAAATGGGGGAATATGTTGATTTAAATGGTGACGGACTGCAGGATTATATTTCATCATATGAAATTTATGAAGCGACATATACAAAAATACAAGTTTGGGTTCCAGAGCCGAAAGAAGATGATCCAAATGACGGTCATTATAAAGATGATTACATCCGAAATGTAATTTTTAAAAATTACATTTCAACTGTCAAAATTAATACCGGAAATGGATGGATTGACAACAATCAGTTTCAACTTCCGAGAAATTACCCGTTTCTTACATACACAGAAGAACCAAGATATTTTGGTTGGAGTCGTGCGGGTTCTAACGCAATGTGGCCTGTAATAAAAGGCGGACAATTCATTGACATAAACGGGGACAGCCGTGTTGATTACATTCATGGCAATAAAGTTTTTCAGAATACAGGCAGCGGATGGGAGCAGATTGCTGATCTGCCGGAAAGCGGAATGTTTGTTGATGTTAATGGAGACGGATTTCCTGATATTTTAAAAACGGGAGCTACCTATTTAAACAAAGGCAATGGAAACTGGACCAGATCATCATCGTACGATATAATCATCAATACATTTGTTTATGACAGAAACTCATTTGGTAACAATACTACAACAAATGAATGGATTTCACAAGAATTATCACTCGATAACGGTGATTTTATTGATTTAAACGGAGACGGACTTGTTGACTATTTAGTATCATGCAGCATTCCGAATAATTACTATTATCCCGGTGCAGCTTTGTGTTCAAAATTATTTTTAAATACAGGTTCCGGATTCAGAGAGGACAGCAATTTCCTTTTACCGTGCATAACTAATGTATGTAATTTGGATCGTAATTATACATACAACGGTAACGCTACTCATAAAGTTAGGTACGGAGATTTTGTAGATTTAAACGGTGATGGTCTTGTTGATTATATTTGTTCATATAACGGTTCTCCATCAGGATTTGTTTTATTAAACACTGGAAAAGGCTGGCTCAGGGATGATTCCGGTAAATACGCTTTGCCTGGAGGAGCATATATTTTTCATCACGGACAACAGAAAGATATTTGCCGTACAGGCGAGTTTGTCGATGTAAATGGAGATGGTTTAAAAGATTACATATTCGCGTCTGTTACAAATGGCAGGAAGTTATTTATCAATACAGGTCATGGATGGATTGATAA
>JBFZEW010000172.1:0-2917 GCA_041306665.1 Spirochaetota bacterium
AAGCTAAAAATGAAAAAGTTATTATTCACGGGAATTTTTATTATTCTGACAAGCATAAATATTTCAGCCGAAAGACAGCTGAAGATTGGCGATAATTTACAGAAATATTACGATAAAAATCCGCCAAAATATGAAATTGAAATGTCGTATTTGTCTGAGTGGAAAAATTTTAAAGTTCTTTATCAGGCATGCAGTGAAGTAAGAGACGGGTCGGAACCTATTTTTGTTTTAATAAACGATAAATATTTAACCGGAGTTATTCAGGGAAAAACTCCTAATGCTCATTATTTATTTGATATGGATTGCGACGGAATATTGGATACTAAATCTGATAAGTACCTGCTTCCTTATAATATAATGTATATGGAATCAAAAAATAAAACAAAAAACAATAATGTTTCTTTAATGATGTCGCTTGCGTATGAATCATTTCAATCAAATGAGGGGCCGGCCGTAAATAAAAAAATGAAATTATATTTAGCTGAATTTGATAAATATAAAAAAAATGTAACGGGGGAAAACTGTGATCTGATTTATAATTTATATTTTTACAATATTAATTCATCCAATTTGCCGGAATTGGCTTTAAAGGCAATGATCGATTTAAAAGATCAATACAGCAGTCGATTTGGCTCTGTTCATCCGTTATTATTGCTGTTTCAGCTTGAAACGCTAATTAATCTCGGAAAAAATGAAGATGCGCGGATCATATTAAAGCAATTGCGTTCAATTGACCCTGATTTTGTTCCTGCCAAAGTTTATGAGTATCAGCTTGAAGCTGATGAAAGTAAAGCTGATGAATTATATCATAAATTAAAAGTTGAGCATGGGAATCATTGGATCGTAAAACAGATTTAATTTTAAAAATCATATTCAGTAAAAAGTAACTTACAAGCCTTCTGCTTGATAATGCTGAAATTAACATTATATTCCATTCAGAGCGGCAAGTTTTGCATCTGCATAGGCGCGGGTTTCTATTCTATTCTTTTTTATTCATTCTTTGTAAGTTGGCATGAAATCTAATATTTACACCTGCAAATATTCATTTTTATTTGAATTTACTTTACGGTCTTTGCGTGAACTAATCTGTGTCTGAAACGTTAATAATTAATTGATAATATGTGTTTCCATATGAAAATTCAGGAAACAGCTTGTAAAAGTAAAGAAAAGCTTGAGAGTCATCAATAATCGCGTAAAAATTTTCGAATTGAAGAATTTTAATCTGATTTCCCCGCTTCAACGGTCCTATTATAAAAGCCTTGAGTATGAAATGCAGATTGGATTTTTTTTCAAAGCTGTTTATATGTTCTGAATGCGTTTTTATAATCTAAGGAAGAGAATATAAAGTAATTTCAAAAATTACCATTATAAAAATTATTGACATAAATTCATGAAAAATCGGTAATATGTACAATGATAAGCGGAAAATATGTAAAATAGACATAATGGGGGATTTATGGGAAAAATTGTTTTAGATGGAAAATATATGGCAGAGGTTGTTGAAGCGGACTTGCAGAAACGTGTTGCTGTATTAAAAAGTGCATTCAATTTTGAACCTGTGCTTGCAACTATACTAGTAGGTGATGATCCTTCTTCAGAAATATATGTTAATATGAAAGCAAATGCCTGTGCCCGCGTTGGAATGGGTTCAAGAAAAATAAGGCTTCCGCAGGAGACTTCAACAGAAGAATTACTTAATGTAATTAATGAACTGAATACGGACAGTAATGTTACAGGAATTCTGCTTCAGCATCCGGTTCCGCATCAGATTGATGAAAGTAAATGTTTTAACCGTATAGATATTGAGAAAGATGTTGATGGTGTCACCGCGCTTGGTTTCGGTAAAATGGCATTGGGGCAGCCGGCATATGGTTCTGCTACTCCCGGCGGTATTATCAGACTACTGGATTATTATAAAATTGATGTTTCCGGAAAAAGAGCAGTTGTAGTCGGAAGAAGTCCGATTCTCGGAAAACCGATGGCAATGATGCTTTTAAATAAAAATGCAACAGTTACAATCTGTCATTCGAAAACACAGGATCTTCCCGGTATTGTAAAAGAATCAGATGTTGTTGTTGCAGCAATAGGTAAACCTGAATTCGTAAAAGCTGAATGGATTCGTGAAGGAGCTGTTCTTATTGATGCAGGATACCATCCGGGAAAAATCGGCGATATCGATAAGACTGCTTTTGCTAAATCTTCTGCGTATACACCTGTCCCCGGTGGAGTCGGCCCCATGACTATTGCAACATTAATGGAACAGACTGTGCAGGCTGCTGAGAAGAAATTAGAGAAAAATAAGTAATGTTTTAACCAATAGATTAAAATTTATATAAAATCATCCCCGCTTTTTGCTGTGAAACTGCACTATTCTTTAAATCGAATAAAGCGGGGTTTTAATGAAAGAAGCGGAATATAACCTGGTATTTTTCTTTTCCGGGATAAAACGGCTTTCAAAATATATTTTACTGTTTCATTTGTTCTTTATAATGTTTTTTTCAGCCTGCGGCAGGGAGCAGTGCGGATTTAAAAGCAGTAACGGAATGTCCGAAGATGCTGATTTACAGTCTATTATATTGTCTGCAGGTTCATTGGTTCCGCCGTTTTCTCCGATTGTTACAGCTTATACTGTTGATCTCCCGATGAATGTTGAAAGCATTATAATAACCGGTATTGTTAATAATCAATCTGCTGAAATCAGCAGTAATAATGGAAGTGTTCAAAGACTTGAAGCAGGATTAAATACAATTCTGCTGACTGTTACAGCAGAAAATGAAAAAAACATTAAGTATTATCAGATAATGATAAATCGCAGAACCAAAGAAATTTTTAATAATGCAGGAAATTAATCTGAAATATCAGATACATTTTATTTTGCGCAGAAACTATAAAATCAGCCGGTTTTTAAGATATATAG
>JBFZEW010000173.1:0-5083 GCA_041306665.1 Spirochaetota bacterium
ACTCTAAAGAAGTTATGCTTTATGCGAAAACCAGATAAGGATTTTCAAACATTACGACTATTCTGACTGAAAGAAATATGAATGAAAATTTTGAATTACTTGAAAGAGTAAAAAAGCATTTAAACGGAATTGTAATAATTTCAGATGATGCGGACATTTTAACTGAATTAAAAAATACTGGTGCCGATGTTTATGTCTGCATCCATCCTGATTCTCAGAAGGGACCTTATCTTTCACGTCATCTTGGTGTCAAACCTGCCGCTGCGGGCAACAGTATTTTTTTTTCCGCTGATGATTATGACACGCATAAAGTGTTGCGCGCAATTGATCTGCTGAAAACTGTGTCCGCGGTAACGGAACAGGAATCTGCTTCAGTGAATTCGTTTTTTCTGTCGCAGGACAAAGCGTTAAAATACTATTCATACATTCCTGAGGCATTGAATGGCAGTGTTGAAATTTCTGAAAAGTGCGCTTATAATGAAATATTTAGTGGATTCGTTTTCCCTGATTATAACGGAATGAAAAACCCTGAAGATATTCTGCGCGAACGGGTTTATACCGGAGCTGAACATCGATATGGCGAGCTTTCGGAAACAGTTGTCGAGCGAATTGAATATGAACTGTCAATTATAATCCAGAAGGGGTTTTCAGCGTATTTTCTGATTGTTGCTGATATTGTCGCGAAAGCTTCACGCACATGCGGCCGCGGAAGCGGAGCTGCGAGTATTGTTTCATATTCACTGCAAATTACAAATGTCGATCCCGTAAAGTATGATTTATATTTCGAGCGTTTTCTCAATCCCTCCAGAAATGACATGCCTGATATTGATGTCGATTTTGCATGGGATGAGCGTGATGACATTCTAATGGATACAATAAATTCCTATGGAAAAGATCATTGCGCGATGGTCTGCACTTTCATTCATTTTCGCGGACGCTCGGCAATCCGTGATGCTGCTCGTGCATATGGAATTCCTGAAAATGAAATCTCGCATATTGAAAACAGAATTTTGAAAAAAAAGGCGGCAGAAAGTGATGAAGTCTGGGAAAAAATACTTTATGCCGCCCAGAAAATACAGGGTTTCCCGAAGCATCTGTCAGTTCATGTCGGCGGAGTCGTCATCACTCCGGAACCTCTTTCTAATTATGTACCTGTTGAAAAAGCTCCTAAAGGTCTGAATATTGTAACCTGGGACAAGGACGGAGTCGAAGACGCGGGGCTGGTAAAAATCGACCTTCTTGGCAACAGGTCGCTTGCCGTAATTAGAGACTCGATTGCAAACGCCCAGAAAAACGGCGTGATTATCGACCGAGACAAATGGCGTCCCGCAGATGATGAAAAAACGATTCAGCTCATGGCAAGGGGCGATACGATCGGAGTGTTCTATGTTGAATCTCCCGCAATGAGGCAGCTTCAGAAAAAAACATCTGCCGGTGATTTTGAACATCTTGTAATTCATTCATCGATCATCCGCCCGGCCGCGAACAGATTCATAAATCTTTACATCGACAGACTGAAAGGCAAGCCATATGATCCGATTGTGCCTTCACTGGATTACATTCTCCGCGAAACATACGGAATAATGGTCTATCAGGAGGACGTCTCTAAAACTGCAATAGCTGTCGCAGGTTTCAATAATGCTGACGCAGACGGACTCCGGAAAATACTTTCAAAACGCAATAAAGCTGAAAAGCTTGAAGCTTATAGAGTGCAATTTTACAAAGGCGCATCGAAAAATAATATCAGTGAAAATAAAATAAATGAAATATGGGAAATGATTAAATCGTTTGACGGATATTCATTCTGCAAGCCTCATTCAGCGTCATACGCGATGGTATCATTTCAATCAGCATACATAAAAAGTTATTTCCCCGCGGAATTCATGGCAGCCGTGATTTCCAACTGCGGCGGATATTACACTGTTTCAGCGTACATCAGCGAAGCAAAACACCTGGGAATTACCGTTCTTCCACCCGATATCAACGAAAGTGAATTCAAGTATTTTGGATATAAAAATTTCATTCGCGCGGGATTAATGGCTATAAAAAATCTGCGTCACTCGACATGCACTGAAATCAGCATTCAAAGAGAAAATGGAAAATTCTTTTCATTGGAAGATTTCATGCGCCGTGTGAACGCGGTGCCTTCTGACTGCGAGGTGCTTGTAAACAGCGGAGCGCTTGACTCAATTTCAGGAAATAATAACAGACCGCAGATGCTGTGGGAGATTTTACGATTCATTGGCAATACGGAAACTAACGAAGAAAAAAATCTTCTGCTGTTTAATTCAGAGCCGTCCGGTTGCATTCCGAACGTAAAAGATTTCAGCTATGAGGAAAAACTGCGCCATGAATATGATTTTCTTGGATTCCTCTGCAGAAATCATCCGCTTTGTTTTTATGAAAAATATTTCACCGGAAGGGATGGAATCAGAGCGAAAGATCTTCTGGAACTTACCGGGAAAAAAGTCAGGCTCGCCGGATGGATGGTTACTCGGAAAGCCGTCATTACTGTAAAGGGAAATCCAATGGAATTTGTCAGCTTTGAAGACGAGACTGGAATTTTTGAAACAGTTTTGTTTCCTGAGGTCTTTGCAAAATTTGCAGATATGATTGAGGAAGACAGGGCGTATTTCATTTACGGAGATGTTGAAAATCAGAAAGGGGCGGTTGTTGTGAATGTCACGGGTATTGAAAAAATAAAACCGGAAAATAAAAATATTTGATACTGTGAAATTTGTTTATTTCTCTTTTCATTTCTCTGTTTATAAACATAATAACAGCACTCAATTTAATTATTGTTCATACGCCGATTATCGCGACTGCCGATTTCAAGAAGCTGAGAAACAGTTTAATTTGCTTTTTGCCAAATGTCCCTAAGATTATTTGTTGAAATTATATGTTTTAAGATGCAGGGATTTCGCTGAAAAAAAATCTGAAGACTGGAAAGGAATTCTGTCAGTTTAAAAGAATGGAATTTTAATGATAAAATGCGGTCTTTTCCCTCTAATAAATTCAAATGACCCTTTATGCTGTTCAGTCAGCATATTTATTATTTTCATGCCAAGTCCTTTTGATTCAATTATTGAGTAATTTTCAGGAAAATCATCCCCGTCATTTGAAACATCAATGATGATTTTATTTTCACTTTGAAGAATTATTACGCTGATTGTTCCTTGTGTTTTGATGTTAAACGCGTGTTTTAATGAATTAGTAATTATTTCATTGATAATAAGTCCAATTGACATTGAAATACGTGGATCAGCCGTAATGTCTTCCGCGTTGAGTTCAATCCGGATTTTTTTATTTTCTGGAATGTAGCTTTCCTGAAGGCCGGAAATAATATCCTGAATGTAATTTTTTATGTTAATCTGACTGGCACTGGTTTCCATATCAAGAGAAATATAAAGTGAGGAAATAGAAAGAATTCTTGTTCGAATTTTCTTTAAATCATCAATGTCGATTTTACCTTTGGAGATTTCAAAAGCGATTAAACTGCTGACGAGATTAAGACTGTTTTTTACTCGGTGTTTAAGTTCGCTTAGCAGATATTTTTTTTCTTCAAGATTCTGTTTAATTTCTAATTGAGCGCTTTTCATTTCTGAAATATCAATGAATGATGCCATTATGGCGATGGGGTCGCTATTGTCATCAGTTACCATTGTCAATGATGCCTGAACTGGAAAATTCTCGCCATCCGGGCTGAGAGCGGTAATCTCGCCTATCCATCCTCCCTGCTTCAGAATTGTTTCTATTATTATTTCTTTATCGTTTGCGCCGCCAATGAGATCTAATAGACTTTTCCCGATTACCTCATCATCGCTATTGAATTTCCATAATTGTAAAAACGCGTTGTTAGCGAAAAATATTTTTCCGTAAGAGTTGGTGATTGTAATTCCGGTGATGGCGGATTCTATAGCGTGATTTTTAATTCGTAAATCTTCCTGAAAGCTGATATTCGCCGTAATATCCTGCATGAGCATTGTTATGCGTGAAGGTTTTCCTGATAAGAATTCAGTCTTCCAGCATCTTGCCTGAATCCATTTTATATTGTTGTTAACGTCGAAAATTCTGAATGTCGCTTTAAATTTAGGCAAGCCGGATGATTTGAACGCGATATATTCATTGGTTACTTTTTGAACATCTCCTTCAATAATTGCGTCAATCCAAAGGAGCGGGTTTGCAAGCAATTCGTAGCGCTGTCTGCCGAATATTTTTTCAAAAGAATGATTGACGAAAATGACTTTTTCGAAAGCGGAAAGTTCTGTAATCCAGATCGCATCTTCAATTTTATGAGTAATTTCAAAAAAACTTTCATTGTCAATTGACATTGTTCTGAAGCTGCTGCTGAAGATTTGAAGATTTCGTAATGCCGATTTAACATTAAACAGAACCGCTTCTTGATTCGCGTTTATGCAAACTGAGTGGCAGGATGACAATTCAGCCAGACGGCCGATAATGCTGCTGTCTGTTACAGAAGCAACAGCGGGAATTTTTTTCGTGTGTTCGTTTTCAGAAAGAAATAAAAAGCTGTCTTTAACATTTTCACCGGTAACTGAAATGACGTATAAATCAGCGTTTTCAACCGCGCAGTATTCTTTCGCGTCGGAAATTGAAAAACTTACATGAACGGAATGGCCAAGACCTGTCAGCATCTGAACGAGTGTTTCGTCACATATGGATTGAATTGAAATGATATGTATTTTAAAAGAATTAGTCATTATCGAACTTTCAAATTGTTATTTATAAGTTTCATGCCCTTGTGCACTGTTACAAAATAAATGTAATTATTCTATAATAAAAATTAGTAGAATTACTTAATTTCGTATAGCGGTTTTTGCTAAAGATTACTACTATATTTTCTCAGGTGAATCATAGACAGAGATATTTTTATTTGTTTATTTTGCATCAATAATGCCGAAAATATAATAGAATTATTTAATACAAAAATAATTTGTAAATAAAAATAATTCTCGTTTTAAAAAATGTTGAAGTGCATTGGTGAAATGGAAAATAAACAGGTATTTTTAAAAAAAACCAGGAAGTTGTCTTCAAAAGCCGGAATGCCTCCCGGCGCTCTTGT
>JBFZEW010000174.1:0-6219 GCA_041306665.1 Spirochaetota bacterium
AAATTAATGGAATGGACTAATGCGGACTTGTTTCCATTTATTCATTAATTGAAGAATCTAGAATTGATCTTGGAATGACTAAGTTTCTAGATAAAGGCGGCTTTAAAGCTTTCACTACAACTTTCGAAGATCTTCATGGATTAAAACAACTGCCTGGACTTGCGGTTCAGCGTTTAATGGAAAAAGGATACGGTTTCGGCGCGGAAGGCGACTGGAAAACAGCGGCTCTTGTAAGAACAATGAAGGTAATGGGTCATGGAGTTGAAGGAGGCACGTCTTTCATGGAAGATTATACTTATCATTTTGAACCTGGGAATAATCTTGTTCTGGGAGCTCACATGCTTGAAGTATGTCCGACGATTTCCAAAGACAAGCCTTCACTTGAAGTGCATCCACTCGGAATCGGCGGAAAAGAAGATCCGGCTCGGCTTGTTTTTAACGCGAAAGCGGGATCTGGTCTTAACGCGACGCTTATCGATCTAGGCGACCGATTCAGAATGATAATTAACGAGGTAGATGTTATAAATTCGAAAGAGACATTGCCGAAGCTTCCTGTCGCGCGAGTTGTTTGGAGTCCTCTTCCGGATCTTCCGACAGCAGCTGCTTCATGGATTTTCGGCGGCGGCGCGCATCACACTGGATTTTCTACAAGCGTGAAGACTGAACAACTTATCGATTTCGCGGATATTGCAGGAATCGAATCTGTTGTGATAAATAAAAATACCACGGTTAGTGAATTTAAAAATCACATGAAGTGGAACATGCTTTACTATAAAATATGTAAAAGCAACTAACAAGGGAATCTCAGTCAATTAAGAATTTGATGTTCCTTGAAGGCATAAGTGCAGATAAAATCAGTATTTTTAATTTACTCATAATGAAAATTTTCGTACCCGGTCGCCTTCGCAGTGACCGGGTTTTTTAACTTCATTATTCAAAAAGCATAAAAATAATTCATGCATATAAAATAAATATTCCACAATTCAATGTTTTTCCGGATAAAGAAACATATAGTTCTTGATATCTTCGCGGAAATAATTAATAATAACATGATGAAAGATTATCTTAAAAACATATGGGAATTTTCCCGTTTAAAAGCGAAAAAAATAAATTTTTACCGCTTAATTTTTGTTCTAATAATAATTTTACTGCTTTTCGCGCCTGGTACTTTTTTATTTAAAATTCCTGAAACCGAAATTATATCTGACCTTGTAAAAATCGACAGCGAAAATGTGCATGTTAAAACATCCATTCTGATATCAAACAAAAATCCTTATAAACTTAAAATTTCTGATTTATCGATAAGGGTATATGCTTCGGACGGATTATTGACTGATACCTTTAAAATTAAAGGAGGGAATATTCGTGGCAATTCAAAAGAGGAATTTTCATCGGAGTTTTCCATGAATCTGTCAGGTGTCGATGAAGGGTTCTTGAAAATCAATATTTCAGGTTCAGCAGGAATTGTACTCCTTGGCTTTATTAAAAAAGAAATGCCCTTAAGTTTTGTAATTAAAACAAATACGGTAAACGCGATAGAATCAATAAATGCGCCTGATGTAAATATTAACATAAATATCCTTAAACTTCAAAATGATGGAATTTATTATTCAGGAGATATAAATATTTATAATAAGAATAACATTCTGATTTCGGTTAATTCTCTTAAATTGGAAATGAAAACTCTTAATGAAAATCTTCTTACTGATGTTAATATTACAGGATCTGCAATACAGCCGGCTACTACGGGAATTTTCCGCTTCAGCGGAATTATTCCATATAAATTGATTGATTCCCAGTTTCTTATCGCCGACTTTGTCGGATTAGTAACTTTAAAAGCCGCCGGTGTTGAAAAAAAGATTCCATTAAAAACACGCGCCGCTCTTTCTATTCCTCAACTCAATATTTTGACGGGTTTGAATAATCCTTTTTCAATGAGATTCAGCAGCAGCATGGATATTGGTTTGCGTACAGCCGATTTAACTGTCTATTACACGATGATTAATCCAGGAGATGTCGTAATGAACGCAAAAAATATAAAAATCGAAATATTAAAATTTGATAATAACTCGGAAGTTACTGTAGACTCGCAGGTTTTACCTGACATAAAAATTAATGCATTGGACACTTTAACCGGCAGCTTTAAATCAACAATTCCGGTTTCCAGCATTTCTTCGGATTCATTATTTAAGATTTTTCCTGACAAATACATCATGAAGTTAAATTGTGATTTATCAATTTTTTCATTTTCGCAAAGCATTCCATATGAATTAATAATTGATATAGATCCGAAAATATTTTAACTCGATTTTATCGGTCTGGCAATTAAATTAACAGTTGACAGGATTGCCCCGTGGTTTAATATCACTAAATTAGTGATAAATGAGGTAAATATGAAAACTTTGAAATTTGAAACTCTTGCTTTGCATGCGGGCCAGATAATTGATTCTGACACAAATTCAAGGGGTGTTCCATTATATAGAACTTCAGCTTACATGTTTAACAGCGCAGAACATGCCCGAAAACTATTTTCTCTTGAAGAGCAGGGGAATATATATTCGCGGCTGGGTAATCCGACGCAGGATGTTTTAGAGAAGCGTGTAGCCGCTCTTGAAGGCGGTCAGGCCGCGCTTGCTCTCGCGTCTGGAACAAGCGCGATTTTCTATACAATTCTGAATTTATGCCGGCAGGGTGATGAAATTATTTCCGCGGGTAATCTTTACGGCGGAACTTACACCATGTTTTCATCCATACTGCCGGATTATGGAATTAAAGTTAAGTTTTTCAATGTTGAAGATATAGATTCAATTGAAAGACTTGTAACTGAAAAAACGCGCGGCATCTATATTGAATCAATTGGAAATCCGGGACTTGAAATACCGGACTTTGAAAAAATTTCGAAAATCGCTAAGAAAAACAGACTTCCCCTGATTGTTGATTCGACTTTTACGACTCCGTATTTATTTCGTCCGCTTGAGCACGGTGCTGACATAGTTATACACTCGCTTACAAAATGGATTGGCGGGCATGGTACCGCTATCGGCGGCATAGTTGTCGACGGAGGAAAGTTCGACTGGAAAAACGATAAATTTGAAAATTTTAACCAACCCGATTCGGGTTATCACGGAATGAGATTCGCGCATGACCTCGGAGATGCAAACAGTCTTGCGTTCATCATCCGCATGAGGATTGTCCCGCTTCGGAATCTTGGAGCGTGTATTTCTCCCGACAACGCATGGATTTTTCTTCAGGGAATTGAAACTTTATCTTTACGAATGGAAAGACATTGTGAAAACGCGTTAAAAGTCGCCCGGTATCTTGAAAAGCATGAAAAAATCAGCTGGGTAAATTATCCGGGTCTTGCAGACTGCGCTTCGCATGCGAATGCCGTCAAGTATTTGAAATCAGGTTATGGCGGAATGATTTCGTTCGGCGTTAAAGGCGGGCGAAAAGCAGGCGAAAATTTCATCAACAGTATCAAACTTATTTCGCATCTCGCGAATGTTGGCGACGCAAAAAGCCTTGCCATACATCCCGCATCGACAACGCATTCGCAACTTTCCGCAGATGAATTGAAATTTGCCGGAATTACAGAAGATATGATTCGACTTTCCGTTGGAATTGAAAATGTTGATGATATATTAAATGACATTGATACTGCGCTTGAGGAGACGCGTCATGCCGATAAATATTCCCGATGATCTGCCTGCGAATAAAATTCTTGCTGAAGAAAATATTTTTGTAATGAACGAACAACGCGCTTTTCATCAGGATATACGTCCGCTTGAAATCGCTGTTTTGAATCTCATGCCGAAAAAAATTGAAACTGAAACTCAGCTTCTGCGTCTAATCGGAAATTCTCCGATTCAGGTGAATGTTACGCTTGTTAAAACTGAAACCTACGATTCTAAAAATATTTCTCAGGATCACCTATTAAAGTTTTATACGACTTTCCGTGAAATTCAGCATTGCAGTTTTGACGGACTGATCATTACAGGAGCACCGGTTGAGAACATGAAATTCGAAGATGTTAATTACTGGAACGAACTTCGTCTCATAATGGAATGGTCGACATCCCATGTTTTTTCGACATTTCATATTTGCTGGGGAGCGCAGGCAGGGCTGTATTATCATTTCAAAATAGCAAAAAAATCTCTTGAAAAAAAACTTTCCGGCGTTTATCTGCACAGAATACTTGATAACAAGTCAAAATTACTTCGCGGCTTCGATGATTATTTTTTTGTTCCTCATTCAAGATATACATACAATGACATTGACGATGTTGCATCCGAACCGGATCTCCAGATTCTATCTGTTTCAAATGAAGCCGGATTGTACCTTGCCGCCACGAAAAATCTTCGACAGGTTTTTGTGACAGGGCACAGCGAATATGATATAAACACTCTGAATAATGAATATTTGCGCGATCTCGCCGCGGGAATGAATCCGGATATTCCTCAAAATTATTTCATAAATAACGATCCATCGCGCGGGATTGACGTAAAATGGAGAAGTCATTCGAATTTGCTTTTTGTAAACTGGCTCAATTACGCGGTCTATCAGCAGACGCCGTATAATCTGAAAAATCTTGGCAGTTGAGAATCCGGTTCATTCTGCCGAAAATGAAGAATCGGAGGAATTGTGTTTGCTGAAATAGATAAATTCATGGAATATCTTTCCGTTGAAAAAAATTATTCGCCAAAAACTTCCGAAAGTTATTACACTGATCTTTCAGAAATGGCTGACTTTTTTTCTCAAGGAATTGTTTTTGCAGCTTATGAATATGAGCTTTCCTTTGAGAAATCCGATGATGCTGACATTAACCTTATCAAACCTTCGGATATAAAGGAATTTATAGGTTATCTTTTCGATCGTAATCTGGAAAGATCGTCCATTCAGCGAAAACTTTCGGCGATAAGGTCATTTTTTAAATTTTTATACAACAGAGATTATGTGGCTGCTGATCCTGCGAATGGACTTCTGAATCCGAAATCGAAAAAAAAGATTCCGCGGACTCTGAATAATGAACAGCTTGAAAAAATTCTCTATTTTGAAACGCTGACTTTTTCTGATTATCGGGATAAAGCTCTTCTTGATGCGTTTTATTCCAGCGGGTGCAGAACGTCTGAACTGAGATTCGCTGATCTTGTTAATCTCGATTTGAAAAATGGAACTCTTAAAGTAACCGGAAAAGGCGATAAAGAAAGAATTGTATTTCTGGGAAGTGAATGCGTCAGAAGTTTGAATAAATATCTTATTTTACGAAAAAGAAAATTCGGTCTGCTTAAAGGACCCATATTCGTTAATCATAAGAACATTAGACTTAGCCGCAAGGGGATTTTCTGTATTGTTAAAAAACGCGCGCGAGCTGCCGGTTTTGCCGGTTTAGTGTCGCCTCACACATTGCGTCATAGTTTTGCGACAGAACTTCTCAACCGCGGCGCAGACATTAAAGCAGTGCAGGATCTTCTCGGACACAAAAACATTTCAACCACGCAGATATATACACATACAAGCAGGGAAAAGCTTCGAGCCGTGTATATCAAAACGCATCCGCATGCTAAAATCTGAGACACACGCAGTTTTATTGAATTTATATTAGTTATGAAATTTTATTATCATGCCGATAATGAAATACGGTGAGAACATGAAAATAAAAAATCAGATTTTGTTGAAAAAATATCTTGAAACCAATCAATATATAAAAGCTCTTCAAGAGGTTAATGAAAACCTGAAACTTGAACCGGAAGATTCATATTTAAATTACTACAAAGCAAAAATTCTTTTTTTAATGGATAAATGTACTGATGCTCTTGCCCCTTTAAAAAAAGCCATTCTTTCTGACAGCCGAAACTGCGAAATTTCAATTCTCGCGGCAGAGATTTATACGAAGTCGGGATATTATGAAAAAGCGGAAGAATTTTATCGCTACATTTTAAAATATTATCCCGAAAATCCTGAAGTGCTCGCCGGCTATGCGTACCTTAAAACACTCATGGGGGATTTTATTTCAGGCGATGAAATGATAAAAAAAGCGGCTAAAAATGATTCGTTAAGCGTACGTGTAACTCTTGCAAAATGGAAAATTGATTTAATCACCGGGAAAAAACAGGAGATACTGGATAAGAATCTCTTCGTACACTCGGCAGAGGCGATTGAAGAAAATGACATCAGCTTTAAAAAGCATAGTGAGAATCATCATGGAATTTTTCACTTTCA
>JBFZEW010000175.1:0-3036 GCA_041306665.1 Spirochaetota bacterium
AGGCTGCTTTCCTCGGAAAAGAAATTATTGAAAAGCTGAAAGACATAATTCCAAAACATCAATTTAAAATTCCGATTCAAGCAGCTATTGGAGCAAAAATTATTGGCCGTGAAGACATCACGGCTCTTAGAAAAAATGTTACAGCAAAATGCTACGGCGGCGACATTTCACGAAAAAGAAAACTTCTCGACAAACAGAAAGAAGGAAAAAAACGAATGAAGCTTGTCGGCTCGGTTGAAATTCCGCAGGAAGCTTTTCTTTCTATTCTGCGTATAGACTGATGCGATGCTGATTATAACACATGGATAAATTCTGGAGAGATTATGGCGCAATTTAATAATGTAACTGTTGAAAAAAACGCAAATATTTATTTTGACGGGAAAGTAACAAGCAGAACTGTAATTTTTGAAAACGGCGAAAAGAAAACTCTGGGTATCATGCTGCCGGGCGAATATGAATTCGGTACCGCGAAAAAGGAAATCATGGAAATTCTTCAGGGAAACATGAAAGTTAAACTTCCCGGCGGCAATGACTGGAAAGTTTTTTCCGCAGGCGATTCATTTGAAGTTCCCGCAGACTCGAAATTTCAGCTTATTGTAACTGAAATTTCAGATTATTGCTGTTCGTACATCAGCTGAAGCCGGTTAAAAGGCTTGACGTTTTGAAGCTAATTTTCCGCAGATGAATACGGAGAAGTGAAAATACGAAAGAAAAAACATGAGAGTAGCTACACTTTCGCCGATGACTTTCCGCACCTTCTGTGCGTCATCGGCATTCTAAGAGCCTTATCAACATCTTTGCAGCCGTTTCTTTTTGGATGGAAAAAGGAAACTCATGAATTCGAGTTTATAAACCAAAACTCATTGCTTTAAAAACTGTAAATGTTTCCTTCAGCACAGTTAATCTGTGTTTCATATGCGCCGCTTCGCTGTTCACGAGCTGAAAACAGAATAAACCAGACGGCTTAATTTTAACAGAAAAGAATACGCTTTAACCTCCGTAACAGCATGTTTGCCTTCTTCAACAAGAGTTACGAGTTCGTGCATTTGAGTAATTTCTGAATTAGCGACAAGAAACGCGCCGCATGCTTCACAATGTTCAATTTTAATTCCCGAGAATCCAAGAAAATTTATCCGCTTCATCTCTGCTGAGCAGACTGGACAACTCACTGGATGCGATTGATCACTGCTGTATTCACGGATTGATATAATTTCAGCATCAGAATCATTCATTATTTTATTAAGCTGACTTTTCTTTAAAACCATAAGCTCGCAGCTTTTACAAACACTGTAATCTTCTCCGTCAATATGAACGATTTCAAAATCGCTGTCACATTTTCTGCATTCCATATAAATCCTCCGGCAATTAGTAATTTTAATCTACCACAATGTAAATAAATATTCAAGTAATATAATGGGAGGCAAAAGATTCAGTGGGCAGTGAGGAGTATGTGTATGTGATTAGGGATTAGGGATAAGAGATTAGTGATTAGTGATAAGGTATAAGGTATAAGGGATTAGTGGTTAACATAATCCCTATCAACTTCTAAGAAACAAAACACATAGGACAGGCCCAGACAGTGATCAGTAACGAGTAAACAGTGATCAGTTTGCGGGTGTTTACTTTTTTTAACCGCCCGCTTCGCTCGATGAACGCAGATGAGAAAAAGAGAAAAGTAGAAAGCGGAAAGTGATAATTCAAAATTCAACTTTTAAAATTCAAAATTCAAAATTCAACATTGCTTCATTATTTCTTGTTACCTGCCGTCATTGTTCACTTTTCATTATTAATTATTCATTGCATTTAACCGCCCGGGAATATACTCTGGACTGCTCGAACACGAAGTTCGATCATGCACGAATCCGCAAACACGATGTTTTTCGGTTCGTGCAGCCCCGGCGGGAGCGTACATGATGTACGCCGGGCAAACGTAATTAAAACCTCCTGTTTACGTTTGCAGGCTGACATCGTATCATCTCTCGGCAAACAACAGGATGTTGTGATAATGTCGGCCTATTGAGCCGGTGTCTTTTTGTCGATGCCTTTTTGCACGTCCTGTGCGTCATCGACATTGAAACATCCTGTTTGGCATCTTTGCAGGAGTTTCTTTTGGGACAAACAAAAGGAAATGCCAATAAATGAACAAAAAATAAAAATTGCTGTACAAATTCAACATATCTTTTAAAACTGCTTAAAATCAAATGGATGTATAGAAATGAACAATTTTATCGCATGCCTTCATGGTATTTTATCAATTATTTTGATTACAGTAAATACTATTTTCTGGTGCGTGCCTCTTGCCGGTTTTGCGTTTTTCAAACTAATCATTCCCATTGAAGGGTGGCGGTTTTTCATCACAAAAATCGTGAATTTCATTGCCGTAAGCTGGACGTCAGTAAATAATTTTTTCATTAATACAACAATCAATGTTGATCTTGATATTACCGGATTGCAGGAGTTTGACAGAAATAAAACATATATTTTAATTTCGAACCATCAGTCATGGACAGACATCATTATTCTCCAGAAAATTCTGAACCGGAAAATTCCTTTTTTCCGGTTTTTTCTGAAAAAAAATCTTATCTACATTCCACTGCTTGGCATATCATGGTGGGCGCTTGATTATCCTTTCATGAACCGTTACAAAGAATCTGTTCTGCAGAAACATCCTGAACTGCGCAAGCGGGATATTGAAAACACAAAGAAATCGTGCCTGAAATACAGAAAAATGCCTGTAACAATTTCAAATTTTCTGGAAGGCACGCGTTTTACTGAAGAAAAACATAAAAAGCAGAACTCCCCTTTCAAACATTTATTAAAACCAAAAGCTGGTGGAATAGCTTTCACACTGGAAGTAATCGGTGACCAGATCGAAAAAATAATCGACGTAACAATTATTTATCCCGACGGCAAAGCTGATTTCTGGAAATTTCTAAAAGGTCAATTGAATAAAATCAAAATTGATGTTAACATAATCGACAATAAGGATATTCCATTCGGAAGCTACAGCAGTGATGAAAAATTCCGCGTTATTTT
>JBFZEW010000176.1:0-11402 GCA_041306665.1 Spirochaetota bacterium
CGTGTGATTTTTTTATCTTGCGCGACCGGGGGATCTATTTTATTCAAACAGTCCCCGGCGCTCCCGATAATTAAACTACACAGTCTTTCTTTTGCTTTGAGGTTTAGATTCAAATGATTGAATTTTATAGATTTAATGCATGTAAAATATACTTTATCCTTCATGATTGACAAAAATATAAAGCAATGATTTACACTTAGATGAATAAAAATTAGTATTTATATTTAAAAAGGCGTTAATTGTAATGAAAAAAATTCATGAAATAAAAAATAAAGATCAATTAAATATTTGCGCTTCATTATATAAAGATGTGTTTAATTCTGAACCATGGAATGATAATTGGACAGAAGCTGCTGCGTTAGACAGGTTGAATGATTTTTTTGATACACCTGGTTTTATCGGATTATGTGCATTTGAAAATGAAAAATTAACCGGCTGCATCATAGGTAACATTGAAAAGTATTTTGAAGGAAATTATTTTTATTTAAAAGAAATGTTTGTGTCCCGGAATTGTCAACGCAGAGGAATAGGAAAGGAACTAATAACTGAATTGGAAGCGAAACTGAATGACAGAGGAATAAAGAATATAATTTTATTTACATCGAATAACATGTTTCCGGCAGAATTTTATGCAAAAAATGGATTTACTGTTTTAGGAAACATGTGCATGATGAAAAAGAAAATTTAATCCCGCTTGGCAAGAAACACAATTCCTTTCTGCTCAATAGTATCGGCATAAATATTAGGGCATGTTTTACCGCAAATCCTTGGAAAATCTATGATATGAATTACTTTTTCATAGTTTTTATAATCAGGTTGAAGTTCCAAAAATTTATTCGGATATTCCAGTAATACTTTTTTATTGATGAAGTCACCGGCCTTTAGAGGAGAAACTCCCATATACAAAATGCCCTGATCAACAAGATCATTGAAAAAATGAGTTCCCAGTGAAAGATCGGGATTAAGACCTTCATGCATTTCTGCCACTTCACATAGAATAGAAACATTTTTTATTTCTGACAGATTTACAGGAACACCGAGTTCAGGCATTCTCGAGCCCCAACGGCCGGGACCAATAAGCATTGTTGTCTGCTGGTCTTTCTTGTCATTAGTAAGCGTGCCAATGATCTGCGCAACTGAATATTTTCTCGCTAAAGGCAGATTGCTGTATTCTTCCGGACAGATATATATTATTCTGTCGATTTTGTCGGAAGTGCTGTGACCGATTAATGGACCATTTGTTTCCAGAAGAATATCTTCCTGTAATAGGTTTTCAGGAATTTCAATGTGAAGTAGCTCGCCGGTAAACTGAAAAGGCCGGCATTGAAGCAGGTTGATTTTGAATTCTTTCGTGTCGACGAAATTTACTGTAAATTCAATATCAACAGCATTGTTATATGCCTTATGAAGAAGTTGCAGAATTTGTTTCATATCGTCAGTAAACAAAGTTTTAGTAAGCAGCTTTTCAAAAGTTAATGTATGCAGTGAAGTATCAATCGAAGCAAAAATTTCAAGTGGAATCATTTCACATCTGCTGACAATATCTTCAAATGACATTGCGGTATGCATGTTTTTTTTCAGATCAAGAACATGAACAATGCGCTGAGTATATCTGCGCGCTTTTTCGTCAGAACCTTCCGGTCTGAGCATTGGAATATTAAGAGCAGCTACTCTTGTATAGTCATCATCGATTCTGTCAACTGCCCGGGTACCGAGACCGAAAACAATGCGGATGACTCCCTGATTAGGATCAATCTGCTTGTTCCAAACAAAAGGATTAAAAGAATAGGCAACACCGGCAGCCTGCGGAAAATACAGGTCACCGTAATATTCGCCCGAAACGCGCTGAACAAGAAGGGCCATCTGCTCGTCTTGATGAAAAAGACCGCGGTGAATTCTATATGAAAGAGCTTCGTGGCTCATTGTGCTTGCATAAACAATCCGAACAGCATTCAAAAAAGATTTCAGTCTTTCTTCAGGAGTTCCCTGGTTAGCACAAAAAACGCTTTCATATTTACCTGAAAATGAATTTCCATATGCATCTTCCTGTAAGCTGCTGGAGCGGACAATAATCGGTGATTGACCAAAATATGAAAGCATTTGTTTGAATTGTTCAATAATATCATGAGGGAAATTCCCTTTCATTAATTTGGCGTGAATTACTTCAGCTTTTTTATAAAAAATATCATTGTTGTTGCATAGTCTTAAATGATGTCTTTCCCACCAGCATTCATTCTGGATTATGTAACTGTAAAAAACGTCAGATCCGACATAGAAAGAGTCATGAGTTTCAAGACTTTCCGCCAAAACAGAGTCATCGACCTCAATAATTCTGCGCGCGAGCAGCATGCCGATTGTTTTTCCTCCGATAAGACCGCTTCCTATCATGCGCTTGCCGATATCTACAAGATTGGAGATGTCGAAATATTTTTCGCATAGACCATAAAGATGTTCATCCCGGGTGATTGCCATTTTAATGAGATGTGTTTTTAATTCAGTAGCGTCTTTTTCGGAGCAGGTGCATTGATTTTTCTCATTAAGCAGACGTTGTGCTTCGAAAAAAGTTTCTGACCATGTGTCATGCCGGTCAATGTTGACATCGATCCATGGTTGCGGCGTCGAAGACAAGATTTTCGCGAGAAAAATGCTTTTTGTAACCGGATGAAAAACATTATTTTCATAACTATGCAGCATGTACATTGTTGGTGAAAAACGCTGAAAAACTTTAACGGGAAGCAGGTATAATTTTTCAGATTCAGAAAATACATCCAGAATAACCTGAGCAGTGTGATGAATCGCATTTACCGCGATTGAGGTATGCTGATTACGGAGCAGGACAAAATAAGTAATTGTATCATAAACATATAAATAGGGGCAAGCAAGCTGGAAAAAGTTACCGAGCATCCGATCGCTGTACCATTCAGCAGCGAGACCGGAAAGACAATCAAAAAGATAGTATACGTTTTTACCATTGTTTTCAATGACATTAAGTATTTCAAAAATAAATTGTTCAAAACCTTCTTTCGGGTCGAGGATGTGAATTTCGGCATTCATGTCATCTGGAATAAAGGATGGATGTTCGGCAAAACGGAAATATACCAGTTTTTTATTTTCAGATTTTAAAAACTCACAATATTTTTTTACAAATGGATGAAAATCCTGAATTCTATCAACTTGAAAAACAATATTGTCTCCCGCGTGAATTCCCTGAAGAGTTTCGTCTAAAGAAGGAATGCCGCTGGAAAAAATTTCTATATCATTCATTGTTGCCTGCCGGAGTTAATTTTTACAATAATGGTGTATGTTTATATTAATCTCAAGAAAAATACTGTATTTTAAAAAAAATTGCATAAGCTGAAAATTCTTTTAACTTTTTTTGGGAAATTCGCGTTATATATATAAGAATATAAAAAGGAGTGAAAAAATATGCGAAAGTATTTGAATACCTCGGCGAATACGGACGGCATGATTTATGATGCAATCTGCTTTGCCGCGGAAAAGTATAATTTATCACAGTCTGCTATTTTTAAGGATCTTATCATGATGATGCTTTCCAGAGCGTGTGCGGGAAGAATTACCGGCAGGCTTACAGAATATCAAAATCATTCACCCGAAAGATGGGAAACTTTGTATTATTCACTGGATGATGAACAGAATGAGATTTTTTCTGCTGCTCGGCAAAGATATAAAATTTCTATTTCGAAGCTGGCCTATGTTGCTTTTTTGTTTTTCTGGAAAGATTTAATTCGAAAATATGAAGAGTTTTTTAAAAAAGAAAAATGTAATGAAGATTTTAATAGTTACGATAGACATGTGAAAAATAATCAAGAATTTATTGAAAACTTTAAAAAGAGATTGGAAATTATCCAATTAGAATAAAAGAAAATAGTTAAACTCGAAAAAAAATTATTATTAAAATAGTATCCTTAAATGGCAAGGATAAAGTATTGTTTATAACTCAAAAAATATCCTAATTATAATAATTTTAAGAACAAACGAGATTTATATGGTTATAAAATATGGGAAATTTATTGAATTTTTGTTTTTTTCTTTTAATAGTCTTTAAAGTTTTATTAGTAAGAAATGATTTTTCAGAATTTTTAAAAATCCATACGTAACTATATAATAAAAAAGCCCGGTAAAAACCGGGCCTTTAAAAATTATAACATTAAACAACACCTTGATCGATCATAGCATCAGCAACTTTTTTAAAACCAGCAATGTTCGCGCCGTTTACGTAATTACCCGGAGTGCCTACCATTGCAGCGGCATCAAAGCATGATTGATGAATATTAATCATGATATTGTGAAGTTTAGAATCGACCTCTTCTCTAGACCAATGAAGTCTCATGGAGTTTTGGCTCATCTCTAAACCTGATGTAGCTACACCGCCGGCGTTTGCCGCTTTTCCAGGTCCAAAAAGAACTTTCTTTTCAATAAAATATTCAACTGCTTCCGGCTCGGAAGGCATATTCGCTCCTTCAGAAACACAGTAGCATCCATTAGAAACAAGTGCTTTTGCGTCCGCGAGACTGACTTCATTCTGAGTTGCGCAAGGCAGAGCAATTTCAGCTTTTGCAAGTCCCCAAGGACGTTTACCTTCATGGTATTCACAACCGAATTTATCAGCGTATTCTTTTATGCGGCCGCGTTTAACATTTTTAAGTTCAAGTAGAAAATTAAGTTTCTCCGCGTCGATTCCATTTTTATCAATGATTGAACCTGTTGAATCGGAAAGGGATATTACTTTTCCGCCTAATTGAGTGACTTTTTCAACAGCATATTGCGCGACATTTCCTGATCCGGAAATTAGTACAGATTTTCCGGCAAATGCGTCTTTTTTTGTTTTCAACATTTCTTCAGCAAAGTATGTGCAACCATATCCTGTTGCTTCAGGTCTGATCAAGCTGCCGCCCCAGTTAATTCCTTTTCCTGTAAGAACGCCTTCGAATTTATTCTGAAGTCTTTTATACTGTCCAAACATGAATCCAATTTCACGGCCGCCCACTCCAATGTCACCCGCTGGTACATCGGTGTCTGCGCCAATGTGACGGAATAATTCACTCATAAAACTCTGGCAAAAATGCATTACTTCGACATCGCTTTTTCCTTTTGGATCAAAGTCAGATCCTCCTTTTCCGCCGCCCATTGGAAGGCCGGTTAAGCTGTTTTTAAAAACCTGCTCAAATCCGAGGAATTTTAAAATTCCCTGGTTTACGGATGGATGAAAACGAAGTCCGCCTTTATATGGGCCTAATGCGCTGTTATATTCAATTCTGTAACCAGAGTTAACCTGTACATTTCCTTTATCATCAACCCATGGAACTCGGAATGATATTGTACGTTCAGGTTCAACAACTCTTTCAAGTATGCTGTGTTTTTGATATTTGGGTTCGCGGTCAAGAAACAATGATAAAGATTGTAAAACTTCTTCAGCTGCTTGTAAAAATTCTTTTTCCCAAAAATATTTTTTCTTTAAATTTTCGAGTATGGTATTTGAGTAATTCGCCATGCAGAACCTCCATTTTTTTTGATACAATTATGTAATTTTTCGGAAAACTTGCTGTCAAGATTATTTATAAAATTAGAGTATATAATTGTTACGAACATGTTAAATATTGCAAAGGCAGGTTAAGAGTTTGTAAATTTATGCGAAATTTAATATTTATAAATAGGCGAACTTTTTTAAGTCTAATATAATTATGTTCCCTTGTCGGCATAAGTGCGGATAAGGGAACATAATTACGCAGCAGTGATGGAAGAATAACTTCCGCTGTTTAAGTAAAGTATTTAAAAGTGAGAAATTGTCACACTTCATTCATTTTTACTTTTGAAAGAAAGAATCCGCCGAAAACAAATAAAACGACAAGAGATAAAACTCCGAAATGGGATGAACCTGTAAGTAATGATGCAACACCCATTAGTGTTGGTCCCATAATGCTGGCGAATTTTCCGAAAATGTCATAGAAGCTGAAAAACTCTGCAGATTTATCTTTTGGTATAATTTTACCATAGAAAGATCGACTAAGTGATTGAATCCCTCCTTGGGCAGCTGCCACAAGAAATGCCATTATCCAGAAAAAGAGAAGTTTTGTTGAAAGTGAATTCATATAGTTTATTGAAAAGCCTAAAATAGAAATTATTCCGTATATTACTATTCCTGCAAAAAGCATTGTCTTGACTCCGAATTTTTTTGAAAGAATTCCAAAAAGAATAGCGAAGGGAAATGCAACAATCTGAATTACAAGCACAATAACCAGAAGATATGTCTGGTTTAATCCCATATCAATACCGTAGGCAGTTGCCATTTTTATTATAGTATATACGCCATCAATGTAGAAAAAATAAGCTAATAAAAATAGAAATATATTTTTATGTTCACTGGCGTTTTTCAATGTATGACCAAGCCGCTTCAGGCTTTCAAGAACAGCATTTCCTTTCTTTTCAACATAGTGTATCTGCTGGACATTAAACATTAGGGGTAGTGAAAAAATAAACCACCATGCGGCAGTAATGATAAATGCAATCTGGGTTGCGACAAGTGATCCGGAAAGACCGAATAATTCAGGTTTTACTATCAGAGCCATACAGAATATAAATGGAATGACGCTGCCTATGTATCCGAAACCGAATCCGAAGCTGCTGACCTTGTCCATGCGCTCATCTGTTGTCACGTCAACAAGAAGAGAGTCATAGAAAATAGTTGCGCCATAAAAGCCCAATGAAGAAAAAAGATAAATCATCATACACTGCATCCAGTCGCCTTCACCGATTGTAGCCAGCAGTGCGGTTGAAACGATTCCCAATAGAGTAAAAGCGTAGAAGAATTTTTTCTTTGCGTTTTTATTGTCTGCCAATGCTCCAAGAAAAGGTGCTGCAAATGCCAGAATCAACGATGCCAGTGAATTTGTAAAACCAAGATTTGCAGTTGCAACAGAAGGATCAATACCTTTTGATGCGATACTTTTAAAAAATATCGGCATAATAGCTGTTGTTACAATTAAAGTCTGGGCTGAATTCGCAACATCATTGAAAATCCAGCTTATTTCTTTTTTATTCAGTCCAAACATGATATTCTCCGGAAATCGATTATTTTATATAGTAAATAATAATTGATAGAATAAATCAAGTAGAAAGAGGTAGTGAAACAGTAAAAAATAAATAATTTATATTTTCTTAACATAGTCACAATTGGTGAATGATGCGAAGAAAACGTAATAGCTTTAAGCTTTTTACTTTACATTTTTTTGATTCATCTGCGAAAATCTGCGTCCATCGAGCGAAGCGGGGGGTTAAACATGATTCATTTTTCACTATTCATTATTAATTGTTTTTTCCATGCTTGCCAGCAAGCTGGCCGCAGGCCGCATCAATATCGCTTCCATAGCTGTCGCGGATTGTGTATGTGATGCCAAGTTCATCAAGAGCATGAAGAAATAAGTTTACGTTTGTTTCAGAGGGCGTTTCGAAATCATGGTCTCCGCTGTTAAGTAAAATACAATTAAGAAGTATTCTGCTGCTGAAAACCATACTTTTAAGCCTTGCGGCGTCATCCAATGATATATTATCTTCGCGCATAACATATTCAAAGAGGACCCTGTTTTTCGTTACTGGCATTTCATTCCGAAGAACTTCGAGAATATCGTTGAATGGAAATTTTTTTTCAACAGGCATATTGACTGATCTTTTTTTGAAATCAGAATCATTAAGAGAAATCGCGAGATTATACGGTCTTTGCTCGGCGATGAATTTCTGAATTCCGGGAATAATTCCGCAGGTTGAAATTGTAATCCGGTAATTTGAAATGTGAAAACCGAATGTGTAATTCATGATTTCGGCCGCATTCATTACGTTTTCGTAGTTATTCATGGGCTCTCCCATTCCCATGAAAACGACATTGTTGTTTTTAATGTTGCTCACTCTTCGCAGATGCGAAATCTGATCAAGCATTTCAGCTGTTTCAAGATTTCTTTTAAATCCGTTTTTCGCGGTGCAGCAGAAAGAACAGCCCATAGCGCAGCCCGCCTGGCTTGAAATGCAGGCCGTAAATCTTGTTCTGTCCGATTTATCATTAGTTATCAGTACGGATTCTATTAAAAGATTATCACGCGTACGGAGTAAAATTTTCAAAGTCCCGTCGGAAGATTTTTGCGCGTTTTCAAATTCAAGAGAATTGAGTGTATATTCAGATTCAATTTTCTTCATAATCTTTTTCGGGAATATGGAAATTTCTCCGAATGTCTGAACATTTCTTTCGTAAATCCATGTAAAAATCTGTCTGGCTCTTTCAGGAGCAATCCCGTTTTGTAAAAATAAATTTTCTGTCATGGCCAGGGTCAGATTTTTAAAATGTTTCTTTTCCATGAATTGAAAATCTGACAATTCAGGAATATGTCAAGTTGTTTTGGAAAAATCACTTTTCTTTCATACCTAATAAACCCGTCATCAATAGGTAAGTGCAGAAGAAACTATTTTGATTTTCGTAAAACAAAAATAGTCCATGGAGCAAGAGCCGCTTCATTCTTCCATTCGAATGGTTCATCTTTTTTGCCGATAGGTTTGTATGTTTCGACAACGGAAAATCCGGATTCTTCGAATAACTCAACATGACTGACATGCGGAGTGTAAATGTCATCAACTGGACGGAGATCCTCCGTTTCAAGATTAATTATTTTAACAACATCTCCGCTCGACGCGTGTTTGTTTTCCGGAAAATCTTTTGTTGTAAATGAAAGCCACTCATTGCTGTAAAGCTCCGATGATGAAACAAGACTGATGAAAATACCCGTATCACTGAGATGCTTTCTTAATCCCTTAAGGATATTCATTCTGTTATATTTTCCGGGAATGTTATCGAATGTGAAAATTGATGTTATTAAATCAAACTTACGGTTTTTCAGCAGACTGAAGTCCCCGTTTTCCATCCGCATAAATTTACATGATGATGGAATGTTTTTTGCGATTTGAATCATTTCATGTGAAATGTCTAAACCGGTTACGTTAAATCCCAAATTACTGATGAACCTTGAAGATCGGCCCGCGCCGCATCCGAAATCAAGTGCGTTTTTTCCTGATGAGTGCTTTTTTACAATTTCTGGAATGTCTCTGTAAGCCAGGTAGTATGTTCCCGGAAATTCCAGTTTTGCATACGCTTCTGCCCGTACTTTTTCATTGTAGGTGTTAAATGAATTCATAATCTCTCCTGTATGTAATATGAAATTTTCTCAAGACTGCTTTTTATAATCTGATTTTAAAAATTATGGACAATTTCCGAAATCAGTACTTGTACCGGCATTAAAACATTATTTTTAAAGTCCCTTATGTCTTTTTGCAGATTAATCTTATTCAGGCGGAAAAGCTAATTTGTCCTGAAATATTCCATATTACATTCCTAAATTTTAAAATTAATTTAGCAGAAATGTGAAAGTTATAACAGATACAGATTTTAATTTTTTATTATATAACAGTTGCAAAATATTATATTGTGTTATAAGGTATCCGCATGAACAAAGAATTAAAATATAAACAAGTTTATGGAAGGATTATGGAACTTGTGGAAAACGGAACTTTCCATAACAATACAAAAGTTCCATCTGTCCGCGACATGTCCCGCCAGATGAATTTCAGTATGATGACTGTGCTTGAAGGTTACAACCGGCTTGTTGATGACGGCATTCTAGAAAATAGAGAAAAATCCGGATTTTACGTGCTGCCCGCTGAATACAGATCGGAATACGGCATGTCTTTACCAAGGCCGCGTTTTGAACAAATAGATGTGTATTCGTCCAACATGGAAATCGGCGAAGATTTCAAAAATCTGCTTGAAACATCAAGACGACCGGATTTTATCCGTCTTGGTTCAGGCAGTCCTTCTCCGGAATTTTTCCCGGGAAAAGAACTTGCTCTGCACATGTCGCGCGCCGCAAGAAATAATTTCAATGAAATTAATTTAGGCAATTTCAATCATGGTCATGCCGGACTTAGAAAAGAACTTTCAGGTTTAATGATGTCCGGAGGCACTGATGTCAGTCATGAAGATATTATAGTTACATCCGGAGCCACGCAAGCTCTTCTGCTGGCTTTAAAGGCTGTCACCAAACCAGGTGATACTGTTGCCGTTGAATCGCCTGGGTATTATGGTTACTTTTCCCTTCTTGAATTTTTAAATATTAAAATCATGGAAATTCCGATTTGCCCGCAATCCGGTCTGAGTTTGAAAGATCTGGAAACTGTTTTAAATAAAAAAAAGATCGCAGCGCTTATTACATCTCCGTCATTTCAGAATCCCACTGGCGCAACAATGACGCTTGAAAAGCGTGGAAAACTTTGCGCGTTGGCATCAAAATTCAATCTTCCTGTAATTGAAGATGATGTATTCGGCGAGCTTTCCTTCAGCGGAACAAGACTTCCTTCTCTGAAAAGCATCTGTCAAAGCAATGTCATATATATCAGCAGTCTGGGAAAAATTCTTGCTCCCGGATACCGTATCGGATGGATCAGCGGAGGAAAATATCATAAAGATATTGAAAGATGTTTTGACAAGGGATTTTTCGTTCAGAATCAGCCCTGTCAGTATGCCGCCGAATCCTTTCTGAAATCAGAGTCAATGAACCGGCATCTCAAGACTCTCAGACGCAAATACGCGGAAAACATACGCATGTTCAGAAACACAATCTGTGAAAATTTTCCGTCTGAAATACTTCTTAGCAGTCCGGAAGGAGGAGTTTTTTTGTGGATGAAACTTCCTGATGGCGTGGACAGCAGAGACATTGCCGCTGCCGCTGCAGCGCGGAAAATATCCATTGCTCCCGGAGTTCTGTTTTCCTCGCGCGGTCTTTACAGCGGTTATGTGCGCTTAAACGCGGGAGTCGTGTGGAGCAGTAAAGTGAAAGATGCTATTGTGGTTTTAGGAAACATTACCGGAGATCTTCAGAAGAAATAAGCAATAATTTTAATTTTCCGAATATGAATTTATTTTAAATATTAACACAATTTTATTGCAGTGTTTAATAATAGTTAATCACACATAAATTTGTTTATTCACAGGAGATAAAATGAAGAAAATAATATTTATAATACTGACGGCTGTTATTGTTTTTGCCTGTTCAACGCATGAAAATAAGAACAGCACGGAAACTGATATTATTTCGCAATCAATATCAGAATTAAAAGAAAATGGAATTGATGACTCGCATCCGGGAATGCTGTTTTTTAAAAGATATGAAAAATATATGTCAGCACTGAAAAAGGGAGAGGCATATATTGACTGGAGAGCTGATTCAAATCCCCCGATATATAATGCCACGGTATTTATCAGAATGATGGATCAAAATATAGTAACAAAAATTACAGAAAATACGATCGCGGGCAGGGACGCGTTTGACGGTATAACGGGATTATAT
>JBFZEW010000177.1:0-5409 GCA_041306665.1 Spirochaetota bacterium
TTATAACCTGCTAATTAACAGGTTTAAGAAAAAAAATTCAAATTCAATGTGTTTTCTTTTACATTTTTTTGAATTTTTTCGTTATATAATTAGAGGTATGATTTTATGTCGAAAAATAATATTAAATTCACATCGGCAAACGTGGATGGGGATTTTTACGATGAATTGGAGAATACTGCAAAAAATTTCAATATGCATATAGATAATATCTACAAAGATCTTATAGCAATTACAAAACAGAATATTCACTGTGAACATGTACTCGGACTTTTAACGGAATATCAAAATCATGGCCCAGAACGATGGGAAACAGTGTATTATAGTCTTGATACGAATGAAATTGAAATATACGGCAAGCTTAGACAGAAGTATAAAATTTCAATTTCAAAGCTTGCTTTCATTGGGTTTGTTCTTTTCTGGGATTTGCTTATGTATATATATCAAGAACGATTGAAAAAACAAGGTGCAGAAGAATTGCTATTTAGTTACAGAAAAACAAGAGAAAAATTTGTAAAATTAGTTCCAATATTTATAAAAAGGCTTGAAATACAGAAAAAACAATAACAAAAACCAAAACACCTTCGAGAAACTCGGTTAAACTTCAACTGGCGAAAAATCCTGCTTTAATAATTATGGTTTTGTACAATAAAAATAGTTTCTCAATGTATCAGAAATTCAAATTGAGCATCTCTATTCGCATTTTCAGTTTCACTCTGCATGTCGCGAAGTGAATATACAGTAAATTCCATTTCATTTTTAACCCAGTATTTATTTTCAATTTTCAATGCACTGATTAAATGCGGTATTGCAGAAACCTCTCCTATCAAACGAAGATAATGCGCGCACCAATACCTTGTTTCGGGACTTCTTTCTTTCAATCCAGTTACTAAAAAATCAAGATATTGTTTATCAGGAATCAATAAATACATTCCATATGCCGAAGCGCACTTGATAAGATGGTCTTTTGAGTTTGCAAAATCAGATTGAAGAAAACTTTGAAATACGGAATTTTTGTATTTTGCTGCTGTAGTAAGAGCTTCAAATCTGAGATCACCATCAGAGCTTGCTAAAGCATTTTTTATTACAGGAATTGCCTTTTCATCGTTATAAAACGATAAAGCGAAAATTATTTTTATTTTAACCTTGTTCTGTTTTTCTTTTTCATAACGCTCAATCAAATATTTAACTGCCGGTTCATATTCAATTCTCCCCAATGCCTCAGCCGCGGCCTCACGCATTCTGATTGAATCTGTGCTTTCATTTCCATTTGGCAGATAGTCGAGATATTTTACAAAATACCAGAAACCCCTTACGCTCCCGGAATAACCCATGTGATAAATTATTTCAATTTTCTGTTCAGGTGTACCATTCTCAAGAATCTCAATTGAATCTGCGAATAATTCAATCGCAAACAAAAAACATACTGATGTTATTAATATTTTCAAACAATTCATTTCAATCAATCCTGACGATAAAACAAAAGCCGGATAACCGGCTTTTGTTTTCATATCTGATTTTATATGTTATTTAATTTCAGTTCCATTTTTTGGATCCAGTATCATTTCATTTCCCTTCACAAAAACAGCTATTTTACCATCTTTGCTTTCAACTTTTCCATCATTGATAATCGGAACTTTCCACATTACAGGGCCGCTCTCTTTCGCGCCAAAAATATAATCATCCGTCGCAATGAATACCATGCCGCCAACTTTAACAGGCTCTCCGACAACTTTACCTTCCCATGCGATTTCACCGTCTTTAATAAAATATACTTCAGATCTTGTAATGAGAAGACGGCCTTCCGGCTGCGGTTCCTTTTTTGCGACAGCAATGACTTTTTTTATTTCTTCCTGTACAGGCACCGGCTGATCTTCAATTTTTATAATGTCAGATGAATCTTCTTTCTGAAAATCTTCAACGTTGAAATTCTGTATTTCAGTTTGAGCAATAACTACTTCTGCAGATGTGGCTGTAATTACTTCATCAACATTTGCGTTTTTTTCAAGAGCCTCATTGACGGCTTTTTCAGCGGCTTTTGTTTCATCTTCAGTAATTATTACGCTTTCTTTTTCAGCAATCGGATCTGCATTTTCAAGTACCTGCTCAACCTTATCTTCAAAAGCTTCAATTCTCTTTGCTACTTTTACTTTTCCGTCAAAAACTTTTATTCTTGTTGTATTGTTCACATCAGTCTCTATGGTAAACTGAGTTCCACGCACACCCGCAACTGCTGTTGGAGTCTTAACAGTAAAACTGTCATCTTTAAGCAATTTTTTAGGCTTACATAGCATTTTACCTTTTTCAAGACCAAGAACAGTGTTTTCACTGTCTTTGTTTAATAACGCGGCAAACTCTAATTTTGAATTTTCTTTAATCCTTATGATCGAGCCACCGACCTTAACGTCACATGATGACCTGTCAGCTGTTGAAACAACATCGCTTTGTTTTATCTGGTCGCCAATATTAATGGCTTTTTCATTTAATTTAACATCACCGATAAAAAAGCTTACAACTGCATAATCCACCTCTTTTTCACCAGAAGAACAGCTAACTACAAGAATAAGCGCAGAAAACAGTAAGAATGTTATTTTTTTCATAAATATGACTCCCTTTCATGATGTTATTTTTGAATATGAAGCATCATGTAAATGTAATTATAAATAACTACAGATTCAAAGAAATTTCAAGAAATTAATTAAAATAACGGAAAGAAAAGTAATTGAAATATGAGGCGCAAATTTGTAAAAAGAGTTATATCAGCACTTGTGCCGGCAGAGGTACATCAAAACATTAGATTTTAGAAGTTCTCTTATATTTATCTGTTGATTAATTAAATTTTGCGGATTTAATATTCGATTATGTAAATATTGCTTCTTATGGTAGGATTTAAAATTGTATAAAAATTTTCTTAAGACTGTAATAATTTCAGATGCTTTGTCTGCGCCTTTCGACACTTTAAGTGGCGGGCATATAAAAACACATTTCAAGAACATTACTTCTTACATTGACGCGGAACCGGCACTTAAAGGAAACATGCAAAAATGGAAAAAACCTTCCATGTATACTTACGTATCACAGCTTATGATAATTACTGCAATAATGGCCCAAAACCGCAATTTCAGTCCGGAAAAATTTCTTCATATCATTACTAATTCTCCGGACATTGAAAACTATAATTTTAAATTTTTACGTAATCCCGAATATTTATATAAAATAGCCTCCTCCGATCCTGACTATTTCTCTTCGAATGAGCATAATAATATTAAATCGTCTTTTCTGCCTTTTTTTTGCGCTGTCATGTCATTTTTTACGCCTGGGAATTCAGCGCCTATTAAAGATATTTTTCATTACTGCAGATATTTTACTGAAAATATTGAAACTATCGCCTATTGCGTATTCACATCTTACGCGTTTTATTTACTTAAAACTAATTCTCTTCCCGATGCAATAACCGGCGCGTGCAGCTCAACCGTTGATTTTTTTAAGTCAAACCAACCCTTCATTTTTGAATCAAAACTTAATCCCGACAAATTAATTAAGGAATCTGAAAGCGTAGAAAAATTAATGCGCCTGATAATCACCAAGCCGGATGACGGTGAAAAAATAATAATTAATTATTATAACGCACTTTCCAAAAATCAGATTACACGGGCAACAATCGATGATATCAGAACAATCATTCCTTTTGCTATTTGTCTTACTTTAAATGATAAAAACGTTTCTGCCAAAACGATAACCGAATCGATTTTTCATGGCGGATGTACCCATGCACTCGCTGTTTACGTTTCTGCTTTCGCGAGTTTATCGTCTGAAAAGGATATTTTTTCTTCAGAAAGCAGCCTGAATAATGATTTGACGAACAAAAGAAAAATTTCCGATCTAATCTCGCTAATCTCGAACGAAAAATGCGCTATAAACATTATCTCTGAATTTATTAATGATGAAATCCCGCTGACAAGAAAAGCACTTGAAGAAGCTAACGCTAAATTTAAAAAGATAAAAAATTCCGCTTCGAAAAAAACTCACAAAAAGGAAACCCGTGAAGAAAAACTTTCGAAACATGTAGTTGAAAGCTGGACAAAAATCGACAAAGCACGCTACAAAAAAGAAAAATCCAGAAATATTACTTCGGATGGTGATGAATATGAAGATTCATAATATCGCCGAAATAATTTTCATTCTGCTGATCTCTTTTTTGCCTTCTGAAACATCATGCGATGATAATTTCAATCCCCTGCAGAGCACCATCGCAACCGGAGATCAGAACTACGCAGCGCACACGCATGAAGCATCTTCGTTTGGAAAAAATGTTTTCAGCGCTCCCATTGCTGCTGGTTATTTCCTTATTCGATTTTTCCAAATTGTAATTTCACCGCAGGACGGCCCAAGCTGCCGATTTCATCCGACATGCAGCACATACGGAAAACAGGCAGTCATTAAACACGGCATTGTTGCGGGATCATTTTTAGCTGGAGAACGATTAATAAGATGCAATCCTTACAATAGAGGCGGTGATGATCCAGTTCCGGAAAAAATTTTTGAATAAATATTTTCGCTGTTTAGCAGTAATCGCGATCATTCACAACGCGGTATGTCTTCATGCGATGGAAAATAAATTTTCGCAAACTGACTACATTAAAAATCTTTACGATAATGAGAAATACTTTCAGGCAATTGCTGAAATCGACCGCTATATTATTGCCAACAATGAAGATAAGCAAAAATATGAATACTTCATCGCTCTGAATTACTTTCATGGAGCGCAATATAAAACCATAACTAATGATTTAAATTTGTTTTCGGAAGCGAAATTTTCCGCTTCGCATCTTCTATATCTGAATGCTCTGTATAATATTCATGAAAATGAAAAAATAGAAGAAAAAATTTCCAAGCTTGATTTCCAAAACATAAATAAAATCTACATGAATGATCTTTGCGTTATTAACACTGCTCTTTATCTTGATCAATTTGATTTCAAAAAGGCCAACATTACGCTGCAGAAATATCACGCTGCAAATGAAAATTCTTTTACAATCAAATACTTGAATCTTCTTTCTGACTACGAAAAACTTCACTATAAATCCGAACTTTTATCCGCGTCAATGTCGGCGGTTTTACCAGGTTCAGGACAATTCTATTCAGGTAAATATTTAGACGGAGTTTTTTCAATCGTTTCAGTTTTCGGTTCGGGATTTTTAACTTACTGGCTCTATAAAAACGATTATCAGCCGCAGGCCGTGATGACAGGATGTTTCACCGCTCTCTTATATTCAGGCAGCGTCTTCGGAGCGTATAATAGCGCCGGAAACTATAATTACCATGTTTCAAATTCGTTTCGGGAAAAAATATTAAAAGAACTTGATTATAATTACAATCCTGATGAGTATTTAAAATATGATGAACTTTTTA
>JBFZEW010000178.1:0-4367 GCA_041306665.1 Spirochaetota bacterium
TGTCTTTTTCCCATGAAAAATCAGGATTCCACATGTTTTGATATGAATGATCGGAAGCTCCATTCCAGTTAAATGAAAGCAGAAGAGGAAAATGAAGATAATTGTTTTTATCATACATGAAAACAGGATTCCACATGTTTTGATATGAATGATCGGCAGCTCCATTCCAGTTAAATGAAAGCAGAAGAGGAAAATGAAGATAATTGTTTTTATCATACATGAAAATAGGATTCCACATTGTTTCGTAAAAACTTTTATTGTATGAAAAATTAAAACTGAGAAGAGGCCAAATATTAAAATATTTTTCTTTCTGCCATGATAAAATAGGAGACTGAAATTCAGTAATAATAGATGAGTTCACGTACCAGTGAAAAACTGATAAAAACGCGCTGTGAGTGCTGCCGTTTGTTTCCTGACCGAAATAATAAATAACGGGTAATAATGGGAAAAGAATTTTTTTGTCTGTAAATTTGTTATTTTCGTTAGGGTTTAAATATTCAGATCTGTAAAAAAGCAGTGAGCCGAATGTATTTTTTTTACTTGTTACTTCTCCTGAACTGTTGAATGAAGCATTGTTGCTGAAATAAAAAAGCGGAGTCATAAATATGTTGTTTTCATTCTGATTGTTTTTTTCAAATGAAAATTTATACAATGGGAAAAGGGCATGATACGTTGAATTATCATCTTTATCGCTGCCATAATAAAACAAATAAAGTAAAGACCAGTGAACTGACGAAGATGAGCGGAAACTGTAACCAAGCAGATGAGCTCTGAATATTGTGTCGTCATCTGTTACACTGTAATATGGATATGGGAAATAGGAAATAGTTTTTTCTCTGTTGTCAATTTTACTGTCCAGATTGTAATAAAAAGGAAATACTCTTAATGATGTATATTTGGGATAATCAGTATATTTAAAAAAGCCGAAAATCATTAAAGAATTATGATTTTCCCATTCTTCTTTTTCAATTATGAAACTGTTAATGGGATATTTCGCTTCTTTTTCGCTTCCGAAGACCTTTTTATCATCTTCTTTTAAATCTTCCCAGTCGGCAAATAATGAGCTCGCGGTCATAAATACTGCGAGAAAAAATAAGTAATATTTAAAATTTATGGTTGATTTCATTGCGCCTCGTAAATATATATGAATAATAAAGAAATTTCCAAGAACTTGGTTTAAAAATTACTTTAGTCGGTTTTTTGACTTTGTAAAATACCGACATACAGCGCATCATGCATTTATCGGCACAAGTGCTGAAAAAACAGTATTTTCATTTATTAAAATAATGCAAATACTGTTTGCGGAAAAATTCACGATAAAACATCATAATAAAAACGGCAAGTATAAAAAAATGAGACTTCAAAAATTACGAAACACTCTTGAGCAGTCTGATCAATTTCCGTACATTGTTTTCAATTTAAAAAACATCCGTTACCTCACTGGATTTACAGGCAGCAACGCGTATTTAATAATCGATAGAAAAGATAATTATTTTATTACAGATTCTCGTTATCAGATTTATGTTAAATCATTAATTGGAGATAAATATAAATTTTTTCTTCAAAGAAAAGGTTTTAAGGAAGCATTTTCGCAATATATTGATGAAAATAAAATTTCAAAAATTTTCCTCGAATCTTCAGCTTTGAATATTGATACATTCAACATGCTGAAAAGCGAAGCGCCATTGACGGAAGTTACCGCCGCGGATGATTACATTTCCACAATGAGAGCGGTGAAAAGTTCAGATGAAATCGGCATTATTCAAAAAGCGGTTGATCTTTCCGATGAGTGCGTAAATCACATTGTAAAAATTATCAAGCCTGGAATGACTGAATGGCAGCTGTCAATGGAAATTGAAAGTTTCTATAAACGGAACAACTGCAGACGCAATTCATTTGATTCAATTGTCGCCACAGGCGCGGGTTCAGCAATGCCTCATTATGTGCCATCCTTCGATAAAAAAATTGAAAATAACAATGTTCTAATGGTTGACATGGGATGTGAATATAACGATTATTGTTCGGATATTACGCGTACTTTTTTTATTGGGAATGTTCCTGAAAAATTTACAGAAATATATAACATTGTTCTTGATGCTCAGGTTAAAGCGATTGAATCTATCACTCCGGGCAGGAAATGCTGCGACATTGATGCAGTAGCGCGTGATCATATTAAAACATGCGGATATGGTGATTTTTTCGGTCATTCTCTCGGTCATGGAGTAGGTTTAGACGTTCATGAGCATCCATATTTAAAAGCGAACAATGAAGAAAAAATACAATCCGGTTCTGTCGTTACTGTTGAACCGGGCATATACATTGAAGGCGAGGGCGGAATCCGCATTGAGGATATGGTTCTTGTCACGGATAATGGATATGAAATAATGACCAAAGCATCAAAAGAAATTATAATTTTATAGAGGTAAAAATGGCTTCAACCAGTGATTTTAAAAAAGGTATGGGTATTAAATATGAAGGAAATATCTATACTATTATTGATTTTCAGCATGTTAAACCGGGTAAGGGCGGAGCTTTTGTGCGGACAAAACTGAAAAATATTCTTAAAGGAAATGTCATTGATAAGACTTTTCGATCCGGCGAAAAAGTTGAAGAAATTCGCGTGGAAAAAACAACAATGCAGTATCTTTACGCTGAAACCGATTCTCTGGTTTTCATGGACAGTGAATCATACGAGCAGGTTCATGTGCAAAAAGATGCGGCCGGCAACATTCTTGACTACATTAAAGAGGGCGATAATGTTGAAATTTCCATGTTTGAAGAAAAACCCATATCTATCGAGCCGCCGATTTTCGTGACACTTAAAGTAGTCTATGCTGAACCCGGAGTCCGCGGTGATACTGCCACAAACGTAACTAAACCTGTTGAAGTTGAAACCGGAGCGAAAATAAATGTCCCGATTTTCGTAAATCAGGATGATTTCATTAAAATTGACACAAGAAACGGCGAATATGTCGA
This sequence comes from Spirochaetota bacterium, assembly GCA_041306665.1. Lineage (GTDB taxonomy): Bacteria > Spirochaetota > UBA4802 > UBA4802 > JAFGJZ01 > JAFGJZ01. The sequence continues at coordinate 2,977 of JBFZEW010000178.1, forward strand.
AAGGGTAAAAAAATAATGTCTTTCTTTGATCAGATATTTTCATGGATCAGTGAAAATCCCGGAAAAGCAATCGGAGCTTTTCTGGGGCTTCTTTTCGGCGTTTTATTTTTCTCTCTCGGTTTGGTAAAAACACTTTTAATTCTAATATTCACTTTCACGGGATACATGATCGGAAGAGTTAAAGATTCCGGTGAATCACCGGTTGATTATTTCCGGAATATTTTTAAAAGGTAACATGTCACCGCGATGGAACTGAAATCAGATCATGGAATTTTTATTGTCGAAGCGTATAAAATTTTCAGGTCAAGGAAATATAGAGAATCCGCTAACTTCATTGAAACAATTCTTCAGAAATACAAACGCATTGATGATTCATATCTGAATTATCTTTTAATTTTGAACTATCTTCATCTTGGCAATTTTTCCCGCGTACAAAATATCATAAATCAGCTTAAAAGAACCAACCCTGATAATGAATCATTAAATGAAATTGAAGCATATATAATGCTGAAAGGAGCGCCTGGCATTGAATCACCGCTGATGAAATACATCGAGTGTAACGAAAACTTTCCGCATAATAAAAAATTCGCAGCAATACTGAATGAATTAAGAAATTGCGATAACTTTCAAAACTATCAGAAAAATGTAAAACTTGAAGATTCAACAACAATTAAAAAACCGGAATTCCGGAGAAGCTGGTTCAACAGAAAACGCGCAATACGCATTACTAAAATGTACAACCTCAAGAAAGTTTCAATACTGCTTCTTTCAGCTTTCATTTTATTTACAGTTATTTTTATTATAGTTAGCGGTATTATGCGAATGGAACCGTCCGGAAGAAAGTTTCAAAAAACTTCCGACTATGACGGAACATTGATTGATTTGGATGAAGTTCGATATTCTTTAATTGATAAGAGATCGGGTTTTGAATACATTAAATTCTACTCTAATGAAAGCGAACTTAAAAAAGATTTCATCTCCGCGCAATACAGATTAAAGGAAAATAACGTAAATGAAGCGTTGATTATTTTAAACAGCATTTACAACAGCAACGCGAATCTCGCGGTAAAGGAAAAAGTAATTTTTCTACAGGATTATATTTCAAACATTGATCTTGAAGACAGAAAAGTAAGCGATATTGAAGTTGAAAATCTTCTGCTCAAACCTGCGATTTATAATGGTGTTATCGTAGCTTTTGAAGGAATTCCTTATAATGTTAAAAATAAGGATAATAAAACAATTTTTACTTTAAAACTTTCTAAAACGGCGAAAAACTATTTTATTGAAGTATTTTTTAATAAAAATGTTAAAATTAAAGAAGAGAAATTGATGAAGTTTAAAGGAATTTTTATAAATAGAGTAAATGACAATCAGATTTATGTTGAAGGAAT
>JBFZEW010000179.1:0-8014 GCA_041306665.1 Spirochaetota bacterium
CCCAATCTTTTATTCCGGAATCCTGATAGTTCTTCAATTGTCATGTTTGACAATTCTTTGCCGTCAATTTTCATGCTGCCGGAATTAAAATTATCCAGACACCCAATGCAGTTCAGCAAGGTGGATTTTCCCGCGCCGGACGGTCCGACAATCGCACAAATTTCATTTTGTTTGATGCTGAGATTAATATCTTTCAGGACATCAAGTTTGTGAACACCCATGCCGTAAGATTTATTAAGATTATTTATTTCTACAATATTGTTAATTTCCATTAATATCCCCTATTCGTATCTGATTGACTGTACTGGATTAAGCCGTGAAGCGTACCATGCCGGGAAAACAGCTGATACAGTTGAAATGAATAATGCGGCAGCGGCAATAAAAACAACAAACTCAGGTTGAATTTCAGTCGGGATTGAATCAATATAATAAACATTTTTTGGAACAATTACAATATCCATCCATATTCCAAGATCTAATTTATCATAAACATACAGCATAAATTTATTTATAAAGCTTTCAATTCCATAAATAATAGCCTCGAGATTTAAAGCCGTGACAAGTCCGGTAAGTACGCCTGTAATGGTTCCGATTAATCCAATGAAAAATCCTTCAAGAATAAAAATTGCCATTATTGAATTGGGTCCCGCTCCTATAGCTTTTAAAATACCAACCGCTTTTCTTTTTTCCATTACTACCATCACAAGAGTTCCCATAATTGTAAACGATGCGCTAATGATTACTAGAAAAAGAATTATTGTCATTATAAGTTTTTCAAGTTTTAGCGCATAGAACAGATTCGAATTTTTCTGTTCAGCTGTATAGACGCTGTATTCAAAACCAAGATCTTCCTGAATCATTGAATAATATCTGTCGAGTTTGTATATGTCGTTCACTTTGATTCCGACTCCAGACGCTAATTTACCTATGCCGTAAAGTTTCTGACTCTGCTCAAGCGAAATAATTATCAGTCTTGTATCGAATTCATAATATCCTGTTTTAAAAAACCCAATAACCTGAAATCTTCCAATACTCGGCTCAACATCCATGCTGGAAACATTCGTTCCCTTCGGAACAATCATTTCTATATAATCACCGACTTGAATGTTATAAAGAAGCCCCATTTCATCTCCGATAAATACTTCCTTTTTTCCGGAGAATTTCTGCGGATACTTATCAGGATTTATAAATTTCTTCACATCATCAGGAATTGCTTCAGCCGAACCGATTCCTCTAATGATTACCGGGTTTATGGTGCTTTTGAAACGTAAAAGTCCTTGGCCCTGAAAAAAAGGATTTACTGAAGTTACACCGTCTAATTTACGTAATTTTGCGGCAATTTCATCATAATTTTTCATTCCATCAAACTCAGAACTGAAAGTGTTTTTTGATACAGTTATATGCGCATCAACATCCAAAATTTTGTCCTTAATCTGAGCTTGGAAACCGTTCATTACTGAGATAACTATTATTAATATAAATACGCCCAGAAAGACGATAAATATTGATAAAACCGTATTGAATGATATAAAGCCCTGAGTTTTTTTTGATTTTAAGTAACGTAAACCGATAAAAAATTCGAATAGATTCATTATTTCCTCTCTGAAAACTTAGATTTATCAGTAATATAATTCATATATTTGTCAACAATATATGAAAATCGACAAAAACCCAATGAATACAAAAAACACTTGACCATTCAAGCATTGAAAATAAAGGATATTTTTATAAAACATATTCGCGGGAGTGTGTTTAAATATTTTCAGTATTTTTTTCGATAATATAAATAATTAAATAAAACAGGTCAGGATACTTTTAATGAAAAAATTTAAAATATTTTTATCAGCATTTACAGTTTGCGCTATCCTAACAATTGCCGGAATTATCACTGCGAAAATCAAAATAGACAACAATTTAACCGGGTTTATTCCAGCGGGAGAAATATTTGAAACATCCGCCGGCTACAATAATTATATGATGGAAAGCATAAAGTTTCCTGAAATATCGTTTAAAATTCATAAAATCGTTCAAGGCGACAATTTCTGGAAACTTTCCAAAGAGAATAATCTTAACATTGATACAATGCTTGCGTTTAATCCGTTCTGGAATGATCTTCTCGCGAATGTCAACGAAGAAGTTCTGATTCCTACCGAAAAAGGAGCAATCGTTTTCATTGATGATCTTGATTACATTGAGATAATAAAAACAGAATATAATGTCGCTGATGCGGATATTGTTATTCAAAAACTTCCGCCATTCTTCAAATATTATTATAAACTTAATAACGAAAAAGAAAACATCGCGGTTTTTTTAAAAGGCGTGCGTCCCGTTATTGAAAACATGACAGCCGCAATGGCAGATAAATTCGAGCTTCGTGAAATGTTTCAATCCCCTTTGGGCGGACGCCTTTCGTCATTTTTCGGAAATCGAGTACATCCAATTTTTAATAAAAGAAAATTTCACAATGGAATCGATATTGCTGCAAAATACAACACATATGTCGGAGCGGCTTGCGAAGGGAAAGTTATCGCGACAGGATGGATGGGCGGCTACGGAAAAGCCGTGATAATTGAGCATAAAGACGGATATAAAACTCTCTATGGCCACTTAAACACCATCTCCACGAAACCTGGACGATACGTCAAGGCCGGTCAACTTGTCGGTAAAGTCGGATCTACCGGATATTCCACAGGTCCGCACCTTCATTTTACTCTTTGGAAAAACGGAAGACTTATAAATCCGCTTGACGTGCTCTGGTAAAATGACAGGAATAAATCAGATATCTGAAGCTTTTAAAAACGCTTCCATAAAAATCAACGATGACCAGCTGAATCAATTCTGGAAATTCTATACACTTTTCGATAAATATAATGACGAATTTGATTTATCGAGAATTAAAAATTTTTCGGAAATCGTAACCAAGCACTTCATTGATTCAGTGCTAATCAGCAAATATATTAAACTGCCTTCATCCCTTGTGGATATTGGAACTGGTCCGGGTTTTCCGGGACTTCCGCTCAAAATAATGTTTCCTGAAAAATTCATCATACTTGCTGAGCCTAAACACAAACGCGTTAAATTCATGCAGATGGTAATCGAAGAGCTCGGAATTAAAAATGTATTGGTATATCCTCACAAAGTCTCTGATGAAAGTTACTTCGATACAGACGGCATAATTACGCGCGCTTTCGAAGAAATTAATTTAACTCTGAACCGCGCCGGAAAATTTCTTAAAACAGGCAGGAAAATTATTTTTCTGAAAGGCCCTGGCGTTGATGAGGATTATAAAAATATTTCCGCTGAAAACAAAAAGAATTTCAAACGCATTGAAGACATTGAGTACTCCATTCCGGGAACATCTCATGACCGCAGAATTGTTGTTTATGAAAAGACAGGGGCCTACAGAGAAAAAACTTTTTTAATGATGAACGAATTTAAATTCGACAGCTACGCAATATCTTCACCGGAAAATGAGAAATATAAATTTTACAAAAAATGCGTCCAAAAACCGAAAGGTTCAGAATTGTCAGCAGTTTCAGGGAAAAAACTTATTCTTGAACTTGCTGCTAAAAATCCGGATAAATGCGACTCAATTTTCATCTTTGAACGCTATTGCGAAAACAATGCCGATTTTCTTGACCTTCTGGATAAATTTGAAAAACAAAAAAAACTTTTCCTTTTAAAAAAGACTCTATTCAATGAAATCGACATAACTGAAGCTGAACAGCCAGTAATGTTTTTCAAGAAATCCGATTTACAGGATTTCGACTTCAGCGAATTTGAATCTCCTGTTCTGCTGGTTCCATTTCAGGATCCTTCAAACATGGGAGCAGTAATACGGTCAGCGGCAGCGTTCGGATTTAAAGAAATCGTCGTTCTTGAAGAAGCTTGCGATCCGTATCATCCGAAGTCAGTGCGCAGTTCAGGCGGAGCCGTATTTCACTGCAGCATTTTTAAAGGCCCTTCAATTAAAGAAATAAGCGGCATATGCGCTAAAAATAATCTTGAGCTCGTCACACTAGACAAATCCGGGACTCCGCTTTCTGAAAAGAAATTTACCGGGAAATTCCTGATTCTTCCAGGATTAGAAGGTCCGGGTCTTGATGATAATTTAAAAAAACACGCTGTATCAATAGAAATGAACCCGGAAATAGACTCGCTTAACGCGTCCGTCGCTGTATCAATTCTCCTGTATAAAATCCGGGAAAACAAATAAACACGCAAAAAATCCATAAAAATTTGAGTCCAATCAATACCAGTAAATCAATTTTGAATGATGAATTTTGAATGAAGAATTTTGAATTATTTACTGGTTGCATCTGTATTCATCTGCAGTCTAATACTTTGCTGGCTTCGCGTATATTTTGTTTTTGAATCTTAATGTGAAACCCAGCGTAAACACCCTCAAAATCTGTATTTATCTGTATTTATCTGTATTCATCTGCGGCCAAATACTTATCACCCTTCGCGTGAAATAGTCTTTTGTTTCTTAGAAGATTATTAAAGCTCCGGCAATTCTTCAAAAATTTTTAAAAGCAAATCAGGTTTGTTTGAAAAAATTCCATTAACCCCGGCCTGGAAAAGTTTTTTCATTTTCCATCTGTTATCGACTGTATATACATTAACGCCGATTTTATTTTCCCGGCAGTTGTTCAGCCATTCAGCATTTATCTCCTTAATTGAACAGTTAAATGAGTTGCATTTCAGAAAATTAATAATTTCTGAGGGATTTTTTTCACCAAGAACCGGCTTATAATATAAACACGCAGTCGGCATGTTCTGATTAAGTTTTCGTATATTTATTAACGCTCTGGGATCAAACGAAGAAAAAATGACATTATGATTCATGTTATATTTATTAACAAGATTTAAAGCAGTTTCCTCAATTCCGCCTTCAAGAATTTCACTAACAGATTCTGTTTTAATCTCAACATTTAAAGGCATAACATTGCTGCACATCTCAAGAACTTCTTCCAAAGATGAAATTTTTTCGCCTTTAAATTTTTTATTTTTCCATTTCCCGGCATCTAATCTGCGGATTTCAGCGTAACTTAAATCGCAGACTTTACCCTTTCCGTCTGTTGTTCTATCAACCGTGTCATCATGAATTACTACAGGAACCTTATCTTTTGTAAAAGAAATATCAAGCTCAATCATGTGAGCCTTCATTTCCAGTGCTTTTTCAAACGCGATCATTGTATTTTCAGGAAAATATGACGAGGCTCCTCGATGGGCAATTACTCTGCAATTAAAAACATTTCTCATGATTTTTAAACCCTGTTTTTTTCAATTACCCACTGAACAGCAGTTTTTGTTAGTTCAGCGGCATTTTTTAAATTCAATTTTTCTTTTATATTAGCGCGGTATGTTTCAATTGTGCTTATGGACAGTCCGAGTTTTATAGCGATTTCAGATGTTGAAAAACCATGACCGATAAGTTCAAAAACCTCCAGCTCTCTGTTCGAAAATAATTCAACCGCCAGTACCTCAACATTATTGGCTCCATGAAAAAATTTATTCATAATTTTATCCGAAACTTTTTTACTTACTGCAATTTCTCCGCCGAAAACTTTATCGATTGCGTTTATCAGCTTTTCAGGATCTTCTCCTTTCATTATGTAACCCAAAGCTCCCGCTCTGATGGCGCGTTCAGCATAAACGTTTTCGTCATGCATTGAAACAGCTATTGATTTTACTTTCGGATACCTTTCTTTAATTGCTTTAATCAAATCAAGACCATTAATGTTTCCTTTTAATGAAAGATCGACAAGTACTACATCCGGCATTTTTTCGCTGATAAGAGTCAGCGCAGCATTTGCTTCATCAGTTTCGCCGACGACAATATATCCTTTAACTTCGGATAAGATTGATATAATTCCCTGCCGAACGAAAGGATGATCATCAATTACAAGTATTTTCATTTTATTTACATCCCGCTATAATTTCATATACTAAATAATAACCGAGAATAATTCAAGAACATAATTGATAAATCAATAAAAACTAAATAGTTTTTTCCGGAAAAATTTAATAGCATTTTCCGCCATGTTAGTGTAATGTTCAAATAACTTGAATAATTATAATTTGGAAACAACTAATGAAAAAAATTTTATTGCTTGAAGATGAAATTATCATTGGTCATGATATTTCCGCGATTCTTCACGCGAATAATTATGATACAATTCATTGCCTAACGTATGATGACGCAATTAACAAAATTAAAACCGATAAAATCGATTTGGCAATTATTGACATATTCCTTAAAGAAAATAAAACTGGAATTGATTTTGCCGAATTTATAAAATCAAATTATGCCATACCGTTCATATTTCTAACCGGCAACAGCGATCCGTCTACCATAAATAACGCGAAAGAATCCCGTCCGCACGGTTTTATCACAAAGCCGGTAAATCCCATCGCGCTGTATTCTACGATTGAAATCGTATTTTCAAAATTTGAACTTCAGCAGCAGCTTCTTCAAAGCCGATTCCTGCTTAAAAATCTCATTAACTCAATACCGGAATCATTATTTCTGCTTGGAAAGGACGGAAACATTCTTGAATCAAATAATGAAGGCGCTAAAAGAGTTAATTATTCGTCCGATGAGATAATCGGAAAAAATTTTAATGCACTTTTTTCATCATCGTTAATTTCCGAAAAAAAACTCATAGATGCCGCTTTAAACAATAACAGTCCCATTTCAATCGAAGAAGAACTGAATGGCCGATTCTACAGCAACCAAATTTATCCAATTAAAAAAATCGGAAATGACATGGACTACATTTCAGTTTTTGTCAGAGATGTCACAAAGCAAAATAAAGCTGAGACGGAAAGAAAACAGGCACTGATAGAATTAGATAAAATAATGAATCTTCTTCCGGTAAGCATATGCATAATTAACAGCAATAAGGAAATAATCCGCTTCAATAAAACATTCGGTGATTTATTTCTTAAGAAAAAAGAATCAAAAAATAGAAAATGTTACGAAGTTCTCCCGAATAAAATGTGCGGAGCCAACAGTTGTCCGTTTGAGAATATTCAATCCGGAAATCAGGAATTTCAAATTACATATACAAGCGGAGCGGAGGATAAAAAATTTTTAGTCCGGGCTACGGACTTTTCATATTTGTCAGATAATAACAATAAATATATACTTCTCAGTTTAACGGATATTACCGAATACAATAAGTTGATACATATAGCCAGCAACGCGATTGAAAATGAAAGAAAAGAAATTGGCCAGCAGCTCCACGATGGTGTTGGCCAGAAACTGACAGGTTTATCATTTCTTTTATCGACCATAAAAAAGGTAATTAATGATTGCGCCCCTGAAAGAAATGATATAATTAATGTTTTTGTCGACAATCTTCATGAGTCAATCGAAATGATCAGAAACATTTCCAAAGGTCTTTGGCCGATTAACATCAAGAAACACGGATTTTCAAATTCCATTTACGAGCTTGTGGAAAATTTTTCATCAGTTTATAACAAAAAAATTGAACTTTTTTTTAAAAAACCGATTGAATTCAATGATACATTCATTGCCAATAATCTGTATTTTATACTTCAGGAGGCTCTTTTAAATGCCATAAAACATGGTACAAATGAGCACGTAACGTTAATTATAAACAGTAATTCTTCGGAAATAAATATTACAATTGAAAACCATATCTTTGAAAAACAAAGTGTTAAAAAAACGACCGGCATTGGGAATTTCATAATGCAGTATAGAGCTAATCTCATAAATGCTGACATCATTAAAAATATTCAAGGTGAAAAATACATTACACAAATCAATCTTGAGCATGTTGAAGTAGAATGATTATTTTTTACTTGTACTGAATTGCAATAGCTCACTTTCCGGTTCAAATTCATTCAGAGAAGTAAAAATAAAACTTTTCGAATTTTTATATTTTGACAGAACGTCTGCCGACATTCCGAAGTTCAATTTAATTAAATTTTCTCCGCTGTCAGATAAAAATATAAGCGAGGTTAACTCGGAAATTTCACATTT
>JBFZEW010000180.1:0-2881 GCA_041306665.1 Spirochaetota bacterium
AGATGATTTTTCTTTTACTTTAAGCGTTTTTTCGATGTTCCCGGAATCAGGATCAATAACTGCAATATCGGAATTATCAATAGCGAACAAAATAGCACGGTCAGTGAAACTCGGATTTGACGTAATATATTTCTTGTAATCTTTCATCCAAATGAGATTTCCCGTTTTAAGATCGAGACAGTAAAGCACTGTTGTAGACGGAATATAAACTCTTTCGCGGTAAATAACCGGAGGAAATATTTTTTCAGGTTTCTGAATGTTTTTTTCCCACATGATTTTTCCGGTTTTCGATTCCATGCAGTAAACGGAAAAAGTGTTTTTTGAAAAATCCATTGACTGCGAAAAAATATAATCATCGTAAAAAGTCGGAAAGCCGGAATATGTTTTAACGTCACGGTTTTCCCACTTCTCATGTCCGTTATATATTTCACGGGCAAGAAACATGTTTCGCGTTCCATAGAAAATGCTGTCTTCGAGAATGACCGGATCAGCGTATATACCGTCAACCATGGGAAGATCCTTGTAGCCTGAAAGACTGACGCTTTGCCCTTCTTCAGTGCGCATACCGGTGCGTGCCCATAAAACAGTACCTGTATTTTTATTCAGCGCATAAATGGCAACCGGATCGGAAAGAAAAATAACATTACCTTTAATAAGCGGATATTTTACTTTACCGGCGGAACGGGAAAGCTTCTTGAACTGCTCGGAAATACGGGTAATGTCGATTTTCCAAAGCAGAGTTCCATATTCCTCATCGAGACAGTAAAGAAAAGCTTTTCTGTCAATGAAATAAATTTTACCATCTGAAACGACAGGATTATATACAAGATCATCAGCCTGGAAAAGCCATTTTAAATTCGAATTCTGAACAATAATTTCATCGTTATTACCGGTAAAAAAAATGTTACCCTTGTAGATTGGCCAGTCTTGAGCAAAGGCAATCGAGGAAAAACAAAGAAACAATAAAACAATAAATTTTTTAATCATAGTCACTCCGTTTAATAATGAGGCGGCTTTTCAATACCGCTGACATCCACTGAATTTATTTGACATTTCAAATCTTCAAGCTGAATAAAAATCTTTTCAATTTGTTTCGCTTTTAAAATTATTTCATCGCTAAGTTTTTCGATTGTATCTTCAAGAAAAGCAGTTTTAATTTCCAGCTTCATTATGCGTTCTTCATTTTCCATTTCTGCGCATCATCCATTCAAATCTATAATCCATATAACGTATATAAACATTGAATAGAAATCAAATCAAATTTCAATAAAATCGAACATTTATTCACTTAAAATTCAGGAATTTAAAAAAATGATATTTGACTAAAATAAATATTCATAATACAAGATGGAATTAATAACTTATTGGAAAAAAGATCATAAATCGGAGATAAAATGGAAAAGGGATATATTCAACTTTATACCGGAAACGGGAAAGGCAAAACAACAGCGGCGATCGGTCAGGCATTTCGGGCGTCAGGACACGGATTAAAAACACTGATGATACAATTTATGAAAGGCGATAAAACATCTGAATGCATTGCGGCAGAAAAAAATAAATATATAACAATTGAACGATATGGAATGAAAGAATTTTATCATGAAGGGAAGTCAGATATTCTTCAGCACCGGAATTTCGCAAAAAAGGGTTATGACCGCGCAACAGAGATATTGCATGGCAAGGATTATGACATTATAATATTAGACGAAATTATTAACGCGTTAAACTGCAATCTATTGACATATGAAGAAATAACAGCATTAATTCAGAACAAACCTCAAAACCTTGAATTAATCCTTACTGGAAGAAACGCCCCTACTGAACTTTACGATCATTGCGACCTTGTAACACAATTCAATGAAATTAAACATTACTTCAATAACGGCATTGCCGCGCGGGAGGGCATTGAATATTAAAAAAAATTCAAATTTTACAAAAAAAGTTTTAAAAAAAATTCTCCATTTTTCGTTATATAGATAGGAGCACAAAAGGAGAAAAATATGAGTTCGACAACAATTAACATGAATAGCGATGTGAGCGAAAAACTAAACAAAATCAGCAAAAAAATCAACGTCAGTAAAACTCAATTAATTAAGGATTTATTGTATTTTGTTTTCCGGAATCTTGATTTCGAGAAATACTTCGCAAATACAAGCCGTTATCAGAAAAAAATCCCCGGAGCGGAGTGGGAACAATTTCATATTAATTATTCGGAACTTGACTGTGATGTTTTTCTGATCTGCAGATTTCAATTCAGAATCAGCGTGAGCAAATTAGTTTTTATTGGTTTTTGTTTGTTTCTTCAGGATGTTATTGATTTCTACGACAAGGGAAAAGAAAAAATTTCCAAGGACATGATAGATAGTTATTCATCATTTACTCAATATTTAAATCAATTTATTGAAGATGAAATGATAATATTACGGAAAAAATACAAAAACACAGCGTAAACCAAAAAAACTAACAAAAAAAACAGAAATCCCCCGCATTTTTTCTCACGCTTGAAAAAAACTTTTTCAAGCGAGCAGCTTCATGCTGCTGCGGGATTAATTGCAGCAGCACAGAAAAAAATCATTTGAGCTGACTTTTTAAATACTCGGTAATTTTTGCATCATATTTCGAAGCTGAATCATAAACTTTAACAGCAAGCTTGAAATTTGTTTCATAAGAAACACAGCCCGCATTCGCGGCCATTTCATCGAGGACTGAATCATAATCAGCCGGATCAGTAATAACAGAAACCGATCTGAAATTTTTCGCGGCCGAGCGAATCATTGTTGGACCTCCGATATCAATGTTCTCTATTGCTTCATCGAACGTGCAGTTACTCTCTATAGTCTTTACAAAAGGGTATAAATTAACTACAACCATATCGATTGGG
>JBFZEW010000181.1:0-6846 GCA_041306665.1 Spirochaetota bacterium
ATTAAGTCCTTTTTACGTCCTGTAATAAATAGATACCTTTCTTTATCGACATAACCAAGATCGCCTGTTTTAAAAAATCCATCTTCTGTGAATGCGTCGGAAGTTTCCTTTTTTTTCTGCCAGTATCCTTTCGTAATGTTCGGTCCTTTGATTAAAATTTCACCGTCACTTTCAATGCGGTAATTTATTTCTTCAAAAATTTTACCGACGGAACCAGGTTTTATTTTATCGAAAGGATGATATGTAACCATTGGTGCCGTTTCAGTGAGACCATAACCTTCTACCATCAGTATGCCCATGGCTCGAAAATCATTGATTATTTTTTCATTTAATTTAGCTCCACCGCTGATAAATATCTTGATTTTACCGCCGAATTCTTCATGCACTTTTTTAAAAAGTATTTTTGAAATGAGAGTTAAGTCAAGTGTGGAATATGGAACTTTTACTCTTCCGAAAAGATATTTATTGAAAGGTATTTTATATATGTATGAGGAAATATTAAGAAAAATTTTTGCGGCTGGATTTTTATTAATTTTTGACATTATGCCGTTATGAAGCATTTCAAACAGTCGAGGTACAGCAGTTATCATTGTTACTTTATTGTCTTTAATTGTCTTTATTAAAATATCTGCCCGCATTTCCTTTAAAATAACAACGGTTGCTCCGCAGGCGAGAGGGCACAGAATTGTAGACATAAGCGGCCAGGAATGATGAACCGGTAAAATCGCGATCATTACATCTGTTTCATTTATTCGTTTTGAGTCATTATTCCAGTGTATATTTTTATAAATATTTTTTTTAGACAGCATGACGCCTTTTGAAATACTTGTCGTACCCGAAGTGTATAAAAGCAGAATTGTTTCATCTTCTTTTGATTTGTATTCGGTAATATCTTTTACACGGGTGGCTACTTTAAAGCTATCAATATTAATGAGAATTGGTTTGTTTTTTACTGACTTTAAAGATTTTTTTAATACGGCAAGTGACTTATTTGAGCAGAATATTACTGAAGGAGAACAGTCGTTAAGGATATATGTTACTTCATTGCTTAAAGACATTACATCAATAAGCACGTTAACTGCTCCGATATACCAGGATGCGAAAAAAGTAAAAATCCATTCAGGGCGATTTTCCATAAAAATAGCTATTTTTTTGCCTTTATACTTTTTCAATTGCCAGGCATAATTCTTAATATTTTCGATTAAAGAAAAGTAGGATATTTCATGATTATCATAAATTAAAGCTGTCTTTTCATGTTCTTTAATTAGCATTTTAACCTCACTGGGATAGTAGCAAACAGAAGAATAGTATTTGAAAAATAATAATTTTTAACAATGGACATATATAATATTAATGATAAAGTTTGTAAATAAATTAATAATATTAAGGATAACGTTAAATGAAAGCTGAATTTTTAGTAATAGTTCTTCTTTTTTTTGTCGGATGCGCGAATGTTTTCAATGAAGATGATAAAAAGAAATTCGCCGATACTCTTCCGAATTCATTTCCTTCATTAACATTAAAAGGGGATTTAATAATCATGAAAAAAATTCAAGCAGGAACTGTATCAGTTACTCTTGATAATTATAATAAAATTTATGAAACTGACGAACAGGGAAACCCGGTTTATTTAACCTCGGATATAATCTCCTCTTTTAAAGAAGGAACAAATGTACTATTAAAAGAAGATAATGGACTTGCCGTGAAATTTAAAGTACCTGAAATTAAAAATGATGATTATTTAATAATTAACTCTGAAATTCAACTTCCGAAACAAATTGAAATCGGCGGAATAAAAAGAGACCGTTTAATCGGCAGTTTTAAATATGATTTTCGAAATAGTAATAAGGATGAATATATAATGATAGTTTTTAATAAAATAAATCCATCATTGTTTATCGAAGGTGAGTGGCAGATTACTTTATATAACCAGGATGAACAATTATTAGTTCAAAAATTTAATGTTAAAAAATAGTTATTAATATGTTATTAACAATTTGTGGATAAGTTATTAATAACTATTAAGACTTTTTATTAATTTTAAGTTATATGTTAAATTTCAATAAACATCCAATTTTGAAATTAAGTGTCATAAAAAAGTGCAGTTTTGAAAAACAATGAAAATTCAAATCATTTAGAAAAAACAATGACAAAATTAACTAATCACTGTATAATTCACTCATGAAAATAAAATTCTTTATAACAGTGTTAATATTTCTTCTGATATCATTGCAAATTACCGCGCAGAATAAAACCCAACGTCCTAAAATCGGTTTAGTTCTTTCCGGAGGCGGAGCCAAAGGAATAGCTCACATTGGCGTATTGAAAGTTCTTGAAAAAGAAGGAATTAAAATCGATTATATTACCGGTACGAGTATGGGCGCTCTTGTCGGCGGATTATATGCGATAGGTTATTCGGCAGAAGAGCTTGAGAAAATAATCGTTAGTCAAAATTGGGAAGATTTGCTGACGGATAAAATTTCCCGTACAGACCGTACAATTGATAACAGGAAAAATCTTGACAGATACATAGCATCTTTCCCATTGGAAGGAACTGAAATTTCTCTTCCACGCGGAGCTGTTTCCGGTCAAAAGGTCTCGGAGTTATTGACCAAATTAACCGTATCGGTTCATCAGCAGAAAGACTTTTCAAAATTTAAAATTCCTTTTAAATGTATTGCGACGGATATTGAAACAGGATTACCGGTTGTAATTGAAAAAGGTTTTTTACCCGATGCGTTACGCGCCAGCATGTCTATTCCAACCATTTACGCGCCGATTGAAATAGAAGGCAAACTTCTTGTGGATGGAGGGTTAACGAGAAATTTCCCGGTGCAGGATATAAAAGCAATGGGAGCAGATATAATTATTGGAGTAGACGTAAATAACATGCTTCTTTCCAAAAAAGATTTAAAGGATTTTACTTTAATAACAGAACAGACTTTGACAATTTCAATGATGGATGTTAATAAAAAACAGAGGGAATTATGTACAATAATTATCGATCCTGATATGAGTGAATTCAACACTGGCAGTTTTAATAAAATTAAACAAATAATAAAATCTGGAGAAAACGCCGCTTTAAAAAATATAGATGAAATAAGAAAAATTGCGGGTATTGAAAATTCGGCAGCTGAAAGACATCCCGAAACTTATGCTAATGAAATCAAAATTGAAAAAATACAAGTTATAGGCCAAAACAAAATATCTGAGGAATTTATAATCCGCAAATTGGATATTGATATTGATGAGATTTTAACTTACGATAAAATTGCGGAAGGAGTGGAAAAAGTTTACGGAACCGGTTATTTTGAAAGAGTTACTTATGAAGTAAAAGATAACATGAACAATAATGATCTTATAATCAAAGTTGTTGAAAAGGGAACCGATTTTATTAATGTCGGATTAAGATATGATAGTGAACAAAAAGCATCATTACTATTTAATTTAACGATTAAAAATGTAATCACACAAAATTCGACATTATTGTTTGATGCTCATTTGGGAGATTATCCAAAAGTAAAAGGAAGTTTTTTATTGCCGATAAATTTTTTATCATATTTTGCGTTAGAAACAAATATGTGGTACCGTAAACTTGATGTTTACATTTATGATGATGATGAAAAAGTAATAGAATATGATACAACGTTAAGCGCAGGAAATATTAATTTTCAGACTTTTACGTTTTATAATTTTATTTTCGGAATGGGAACAGAAATTGAAAACGTTGTATTGAATGTGGATTTAGCAAAAGACAATTATAATGTTAATAATAAGGAATTATACTTCTGGAATAGTTACGTTTTTTATAAATATGATACAATGAATCGTATTTATTTTCCTGAAAAAGGAATCGATTTATACAGTGAGTTTAAATACATATTCGATTTCTCACTGGATGAGAGCGGAATAACGAAAAACAATGATTGCTATAGAGTTTATGCCGTGATTAAATCGGCATATCCGCTTAGTAATCGATTCTCCCTTCATATTGATGGAAAAGCAGGCGCCGCTTTTGGTGGAAATGTTCCGGTAAATTATCTGTTTTATTTTGGCGGAATGAATAATATAGAAGATAGAGTTTTTGAATTTGCCGGATTGAAATATATGCAGGTGTCTGGAAATTATTGTCAAATGCTGAATGCAGGTCTGCAGATTGAACTTTTTGATATTTTTTATTTAATTCCATCCGTTTCCGCTTTAAGAATTAAAATACATTCATTAGACCTTAACAGTATACCGATTGATGAAGTAATTCCCGGTTTTTCTGTGAAAGCCGGTGTATTGACGCCGGTTGGTCCAATCGAAGCTGCAGTTTCAGCAGGAAAAGATTTTAAAGAACCATTCTTTTCATTTTATATGGGCTATGCTTTTTAACGTATTGCTGAAAGTTTCATGTGTTCCTTTGTTATTTGCAGTAAATCAAAATCAAATATGATAATTCTGTTTTGTTTCTGTAATTGCTTCTTTGCGTTTTGTAACGGATTTTTCCATTTTCATCGATGACAGTTAAATGAAATGCCGGATGTTTATAATTTGTGTACAAACTCCGTCGATGCGAAGCATATTAATAGGAAATAGAAGTTGACTTTTAATACATTTCTATTTACCGTTTATAAACTTGAAGTTAAACGAAAAGGAAATTTTTTTGAGTCCAGCACGTAAAATAGAAAAAAAAACTGCATTGGAAAGAATAAATATTCTTCTTGATACGGATTCTTTTGTTGAAATCGGTCATCATGTGCATCATTCCTGCATAGATTTTGGAATGGATAAAAAACACGCGCCGTATGACGGTGTAATTACAGGTCTTGGATTAATTAATAACAAACCGGTTGCGATTTATAGTCAGGATTTTAAAATAATCGGCGGGTCTCTCGGTAAAAAGCATGGACAGAAGATTGTTGAATTGATAAAAAGAGCTATTGATATACGCTGTCCAATCATCGGTATTAATGATTCGGGCGGCGCGAGAATTCAGGAAAGCATAAACTCACTCGCAGGATATGGACAGATATTTTATTATAACACACTCGCTTCGGGATATATTCCGCAGATTTCAATAATTGCGGGACCATGCGCGGGCGGCGCAGTTTATTCTCCAGCGTTGACGGATTTTGTTTTTGTAGTTGATCACATAAGCAACATGTTTGTTACGGGACCTAAAGTTATTAAACAGGTGCTTTTTCAGGATGTAACCAGTGAAGAATTAGGCGGTTCGGAAGTACATTCAAAGATCAGCGGTGTAGCTCATTTTCGTTTTGCCGATGAAGATTCCTGTTTTAAGGATGTAAAAAAACTGTTAAGTTACATTCCGCATCACTATACGCCAAATCATGCTTTTCAACTGAATAATAAACTAGTAAAAAACGGGAATGAAAAAAAAGTAGATTCTATAATACCGGATGCTTCAAATAAGGCTTATGACGTTCGTGATATAATTACTCTTGTTTTTGATGATGAATCTTTTTATGAAATTCAAAAAGAATTTGCTATGAACGTAATTATCGGGTTTGCCCGCATTGCGGCAAATACTGTTGGAATAATTGCCAATCAGCCGCAATGTTTCGCAGGTGTACTTGATTGTGACGCGAGCGATAAAACGGCAAGATTTGTCCGGTACTGTGATTCTTTCAACATTCCAATAGTTACATTTACGGATGTTCCCGGGTTCATGCCCGGACTTGACCAGGAGCAGAAAGGAATCATACGCCATGGCGCGAAAATTCTTTTTGCTTTTTCTGAAGCTACCGTTCCTAAGATAAATATCATAATTCGAAAATCATTCGGCGGAGCTTATATTGCAATGAACAGCAAACATATCGGAGCTGATTTCGTTTTTGCGTGGCCTAATGCCGAAATCGCGGTTATGGGCGCTGAAGGAGCTGTTGATATTCTTTATGGAAAGCTCATCAGCAGTGATCCTGATCCGGAAAAAGTGCGAGATGAGAAAATTCAGGAATATAAAAATACTTTCATGAAACCTGAATTTTCCGCGAAAGACGGTTATATTGACGCGATTATAAAACCTTCAGAAACAAGAAAATATATTTATAACAGTCTCGCGGTATATTCTAACAGCCGAAAGGAAATAGTTTATAAAATACCGAAAAAACATGGAAACATTCCTTTATAAAATTTAATTGTATGCTGTTATAATAAATATGAAATTTAAATCGATTGAATGTTTATAGTTGAACAATAATGTTGTAATTTTATTGAGAGGACTCATGATTACAGAAATAGAAAATTTAGAGGAACAATCATTTCCAGCTTCAGAAATGCAAAAAATGTTCTGGATAACTAGTGAATTTCAGCCAGAAAACAGAACATATAATATTTCGTCTGTCTTTAATATAAAAGGAAAATTAAATATTGAAGCTTTAAAAAAGAGTTTAAATGCCATTATTCAGCGGCACAGCAATTTAAGAACATATTTCTTATCCGATAATAATACGCTGGCTCAAATTATTAAATCTCATATTGAGTATGAAATAGAGGAAATTGATAATAATGAAAAATCTGAAAAACAGAATATTGCAGAATTAATTAATAGTCTTATAAACAAAAAGATAAATTTAAAAGAAGCACCTCTCTTTAAAACAGTTTGCATCAGAATTTCAGAAAAAGAATTTATTCTTATATTTGTAATTCATCATATAATTTTTGATTTGGAAAGTAAAAAAATATTTGCGGCAGAGCTCACATCCCTATATTCACATTTCTGTAATTCTAATATAAAACCGCATTTTTTAAAAACAAATGAAATACAATACTCGCAGTTTGCAATAAATCAAAATGAAACCATTAAAAAAAATGGTTATAAACAAATGATAGAATATTGGC
>JBFZEW010000182.1:0-7202 GCA_041306665.1 Spirochaetota bacterium
AAACGCGTCGTTAGCGGCATGAATTGTTTTTAAGATATTTTCATATGTCACGAGACTTTTCAGTTCAAACACCGCATGATGCGTCGTAACGAGAATGACTCTGTACTTATGTGAATACATCATCATGAAAGGTTCCTGGTTTCCTGTTTTCGCGGCAAAATATTCGGTGTGACCTTGAAAAGCGGTGCCTGACTCGCAGATAAATCCTTTATTTACCGGTGCTGTCGCGACCGCAGAAACTAGATTCTTTTTCCACAAATCAATACTAAAATCAATATAATCAAGAGAAGCACGCCCGGTCGAAACGGAACCTCTTCCGATTTCCATTCCTGAATTTGTATTTTGAATATTTATGAAATTCGGAATGTTTTCTTTTAAATTAACTGACGACTTTTCCGAAACAGAGAATTGTATTTTATCAAAATAATATTTGTAATGACTTCGAAGAAATTCATAATCGCCGATGACAACCGGCGTAAAACAAAAATTACCCTTAAACGCAATTAAAGCCTGAAGAACAACTTCAGGCCCTATTGAAACCGGATCGCCGGTTGTAACTGCAATGTTATTTTTTAGCTGCGCTTTTTTTGTCATCTGAGAATTCTTCGGGCACTACCCTGTTTTTCTGATATTCCGATTCGATTAAATCTTTAGACGAGATTTTAATGTCATTTGATATTGTGCATCTTCCTTCAAGAACAACGCCATTTTGAATTATCAGCTCAGGCGTTCGAATGTCGCCTAAAATACGCGCTGTCGGCATCAGTAGAACCCTGCTTGTAGCATTAATGTTTCCGATTATCATACCTTCGACAATTACCGATACAGCGTCAATATTTGTTTTAAGTTTACCGCCAGTACCGATGTATAACTGATCTGCTTTAAGGTACTTGCCTTCGAACCTTCCATCAATACGCAATGAACCATTTATATGAAATTTTCCGGTGAAATATGAATTTTCTCCGATTAGTGTGTTCGATGAATCACTTCCTGGTTTTGCCATAAAATCTCCTGAATATTACTTAGTACCTTTATTGTACATTCCGGCATAAAGTCAAATATTTTACTAAATTATCGGTGAATATTTCCGATATAATTAATATATTTATGTCTCATTGAATGGTTATGAAAAGAATATTTACAAGAAATATAATCGCTTTCATCTTTTTAGCTCAAATTACCTGCATTGCATCAGGGAATTTCAGCACGTTAAAATCTCTCTCCTATGAAAACAATGCGTTAAAATCATACCGAGAGAATGTCCGGCAGGCTATTTTTGTAATAAAGAGCAGAAGAGACATCAGCGAACTGCCCGAATTGGAATTCTACAAATACGTAGTTTCGAAGGATGATACTTTCTGGAAAATTCTATCCCGTACATCTTTGAACATGGACACGATTATTTCACTGAATGATTTTGAAAATCAATCAGACATCAGCGAAGGAACCGAAATTTATCTTTCCAACATGAGAGGAATCCTCTACAAAGTAAAAGAAAACGATACTCTGCTCTCAATCGCCAAAGAATACGAAGTCCCGTTCAATTATATCTTAAAAGTAAATAAAATTACTAAACTTGATAAAGAATACATCTTCATTCCATGCGCGGACATCGGAAAAATCGCGAGAAGTGAGTTTTTAGGCGGCAGTTACGGTAGACCGCTTGCCTCTCTCATACTCACTTCATCATATGGGCAAAGGAAAGACCCGTTTATCAATAAAATCAAATTTCACGCGGGCGCGGATTATAAATGTTCTATCGGCACAAAAATATTTTCCGTTAAACAGGGGAAAGTCCTTCATTCCGGCTATGTCAGTGATTATGGCATTCTGGTTATTATTGAGCATGCGAAAGGGATTAAAAGCTATTACGGTCATTTAAGCAAATCCCTCGTCAGGATTGGCGACACAATTGAAAGAGGACAGACAATCGCGCTTTCAGGCAATACCGGACGATCAACCGGACCTCATCTTCACTTTGAAATTCGAAAAGATAATAAACCTGTTAATCCTGAATATTATTTAAAATAAACGGTAATTATCTGGAGAAAGGCGAATATAATGTTTAATTAATCGAGAACATCGAGAATTGAATATATATTTTTTCCGTCTTCAGGATACTCTGCATGAATGAAAGTAACTAAAAACTGGAAGTCGCTTGTTTTTGAAAATCCGGTAATTTCATTTTTTAAAGCATTACAAAACGTGACGGACGCTTTCTTTGGTTTTCCCGGCATTATTAAGAGAAATTTATTATACGACATTCTAATCATGTAATCTGTTTTAGAAATTTTTGACGAGATTAACTCCGAAATTTTATTCAACAGTTTTATTGCCATTTTTTCGCCGAATTCCTGCTGATAGCGACGCAAATTTTTAATACCGAACATCGCGAAACCAACTGGAATGTCCAAAGATGCTGATTCAGAAATAGTATTCTGTATTCGTTTAACTTCAAAGGAATAATTATCGACATATTTCCCTGACTTAATTTTTATGCCCTGGCGCGAGAAATAATTCATGAATAAAGTTTTGCTGAATCTTTTTATTTGAACTTGATTTTGTTTAAACTTCTCAATATCGGATCTGAAAATAATGACAAAACCCGCGAGAGCAGCATCAATTACATATGGATATGCCGAAAAAATATTAATCTTAGTAAGATGGGCCGTACTGAAAATATTTTTTAAAATTTCCGAATTTACCGGATTTTCAATTTCTTCAAAATTATTAATTCCCTGTAGATAAGCCGTAAATGCGTTATTAGTATCAATCACGAAATTACTTTCAGCAAAACCGATGAAATCTTCAGGTTCATTATACTTGATTGAAAAATTATCAAGCAGTTCATTACGGAAAAAGAACGCATAACTCATAACCCCGAACTCGTTCATTTCTTCATTAATAATTTTAATAATATCTGACTCATTTTCACTTACGCGAACTCTTTCCTCGTAAATATCAAGATGTGAAAGTATTTCTTCATGTTTTATTAAATTGGAATTTTCTTCACGAAGATTATCAAGATTGCTGATCCGCTCTGCAGCTATGCCGGAAGTTTCGCAAATATTTTCAATAAATACAAAATCTTCACCGGAGTAATGACCAATTGATAAATTTTCGCCAAGTAAAACAGCAAACTTTACTTTCCCGTCAAATGATACCGGACAAATCATGTGGCAGTCTAATGACATAAATTTTAAATACTCTTCTCTGCATGCTGAATCATCACTAAATTCAGAAACGAGAATAACTTTATTCGCCGAAATAAAAGTTTTTAAAATTTTGTCGCTATCTTTAAAAGTAATACTTTTCGTTTTCAACTGTACGCCGCGCGAGGCTACAAGAGTCCACTTCCCGGATTCTTTTCCTGGAATAATAATTGACGCGCCAGCAGCGCCGATCTGTCCCATGAAAATGAAAAGAAGAACTTCGAAAAGCTCTTCATTGCAAGTACATTTACTAATCTCTTTTGAAATTTCATAAAGGACTACAATGTCTTTACTCACTAGATTGCTTTTGTTAAAATCGAAATTTTTTTTAGTCTCACTGCCAGTTAATATTTGAGGGATATCGTCTTCAAGGTCTTTTAGAAGATCAATCTCAATGTTTCCCGGTTCTTTCTCATGCACGCCAACCGAGACTGATTCAGCTTCATTTTCAGTTTCTCCGTTAAGGTCAATTTCATCAAATTGCAAATCAACATCAGGAGTTAAATCAGGACTATCAAAAGAAGTCACTGAATCATCAAAATTTTCATCATCAGTGCCGTTTAATTTTAGATCATCCGTTGAAATGTCATTTAGTTCAAGATCTATCGAATCTAAAAACGATTGAGACGGTAATTCTTTATCATCAATTTCATCATCATCCGGTTTAATCTGTACGAGATCTGATTCATTTAAAACAAGCTCTTCTGTGCCTGCGGCAGTTATCTCATCATCCTCAAGCTCAACATCATTCGGCAAGTCCTCATTGTTAATCGTGGAAGCATCATTTTCTGAATTACCAAAAAATTCATTAAGATCAATTTTTTCTGATTTTAATTTATTGTTTTTAAGTTTATCATATTGTTCAACTTCATCATTAAGATTGATTTCATTTATCTTATCGGTGCTTGTAAAAAAATCATCTTCTTCTGAAAAAGAATACTCGCTGTCATCGGAAAAAGCATCATCTTCATTTGAAAGACTTTCAATATCATCATTTGATAAATCAATATCCGTCATAATTTGATCATCAAAATTACTGTCTGAATAATTTTTCTGTTCATTGATAGTTTTAGCTTTTTCAAGCAATCCCATTTTTATACACCGAGATCATTCATAATTTTAACGTATAGATCAAAATATTCCGAATCTGCGAAATTTTTAATTAAGTCTTCCGGTAAATTTTCAAATAAACCGTCAAGATAAGAAAGAAGCCTTTTCATGTCTTCCTGTTTTCCTTCATCAATATTATCTGCGACAAATGAATTAACATTCTCATCGTCAAGTATTACAACATGCGAAGTTATATCAAGCAGCTCCACTTCCGGCTCTGACATGGCATTTTCAATAACAAGATCAGATACAGCAGAAATATTTTCTGATTCGCTGTTTTCAATAATAAAATCCTCAGCTTTTTCAGAAACATGCTCTTTTGTGCCGCCCAGATAATTTATTTCTGCGGTTTGCTTTTGAAGAGGCGGATTATCATTCATAAAACTTACCGGCGCAAGGTGAATGCTATCCAATTCCCGTATAAGATCTTCTTCATTCAGCAGCAGAATGTCCTCATTGGCGACTTTTTGCGCGTCAGCCAGGTCAATCGCCTCAAGCTGGAAATCATCAGGAAGTTCATTAGTAACAGAATCCGGAATATCAATTACGATTTTGTCCTTAAATGTTTCTTTCTGAATTCTAATTACTTCTGTTTTTCCAGAATCAGATTTGGATTTAAATTCCTTGTCAACTTCTTCAAAAATTACATCCGCGTCATTATTGTTTATCTCTCTGATCCCATTTTCAATTTCTTCATCAGTCATTAAACTGTTTAGATCGATAAAAATAGCGTCATTACCGTCATTGTCAATCACGGATTTTTGATTTTTGACTTCTGATTTTACTTCAGAGAGCGATGAAGTTTTAAATTTCGCGGCATATTCCTCGTCAGAAAGCTCTTCAACACTCAGTACAACAAGATCATCACCTGAATTTGATTTTATTTCAGCTGCCGGTTTTGTTTGTTTAGCATCGGCGGATTCAATTTTTATATTTTCAGTTTTTTTAACCTCGACTTCAGGCTTTTTGGTACTGATGCTGTCAAGAAAATTGTCCGGAGATAATCCTGGATATCCTTCAACGTGAATAATTCTGAAATCTATTTCATCATCAGAATAAAAATCTTCTGAAGCGACATTTTGTTTTTTTACCGGCTTACTGGCAGTTTCCGTCTTCGCTGGCGGAACAGCAGGTTTCGCTAATGTCCGCGGTTGAAACTCTGAAAGCTTATCAACTTGTTTTACAAGTCCTTCGATATCAAAAATTTCTTCTTCGAGTTCGCTTCCGTCACTCTCTTCAATAGAAGTAATTTTGATTTTATCTGTAATATTGTCTTTTTTTGACTCATGAATGACAAGCCGCTCGGCAGCTGGCGGTTCATTGATTGCCGCGGATTTTTTTTGGTCAATGGAATCAACAGGTTCAAAAAAAGAATCTGATTCATCAGAATGATATTCTTCCTCGAAAAAATCCATATTATTGAAATCAATTACATCTTCATCGCCAATATCAATAACATCGAAATGATCATCAACAACATCGGGATTCAGCTCTTCCATGTTCGAATCGGCAGAGATTTCAGGATCATTTTCCAGGAATATACCGTCATCCTCTGAAATTCCTTCAGAAATGTTTTCAGAAAATTTATTCAACTCTTCCAAGTGCCCTGTCTTTTTATCTTCTTTCAGCATATACCTTTCCGGGAAATTGAAACATACTCCATTTTTAAAAAAACATGGGTATTCCATTAATTATCGGACAGATCATAATAAATACTTAATCCGTATAAGAATAAAATAATCCTGATTTAGTATACATCATCAGATATGACTTTAGCAAGATTTTTTAAATCAAATTTTCATATTTTTACTATAATTTTTTCTGTGCATGCGTGAAATGGAAAAGAATTTTAAAACCGGCTATTTCACATGTGAAACCGTTAAGTAAAATATTTAGTAATGACGCTTAAACGACCATTTTAACCGCTTAATTTTATTCAGCAAGAAATTCATATACAGCCGTGGAATTTTGGCATTTAAATATTTCATTTCGATTATGCTCATCGCAGAAAATTGACGTAATGTTGGATACAGTCTGAAGATGCGAAGATGCAGCGCTCTCAGGCGAAATTATAAGAAATATAATGCGGCATGGCTTATTATCCAATGCTCCAAAATCTATTCCATCTTTCTTAAATCCGATTGCAAGCTTAACACCGTTAAAATGACCTGATTTCGCATGCGGAATAGCGAGCCCGTCGCTGAGTCCTGTGCTCATTGCATCTTCACGCTCCATTACCGCGGCAATAAGTGCCTCTTGATTATCGATTTCTCCGTTTTTCTCAAGGCGCGAAACCAGTTCCGCAATTACTTCAATTTTATTTTCGCCTTTAAGTTCCATTATAATGTTGGATGGTTTCAGATATTTCCTGATTTCATTTTTGTTTGTTCGGCCTTTGACGGAAATTTCCTTGCGCATATCGATTGACTCAAGTATTAAATTAAGTTCTGAAATAACAGAATTAAATTTCAAAAGAGTCTCATACATTACATTTTTAATAAACGGAATATCCTCTTCATCAGATTTAAACTCAACCGTGAAATTTCCAACAGTAAAAACAATGTCAACAATTTCTTTTTTAATGTGATACGTCTTCAATCCAAATTCAGTGACATTGATATAAAACCCTTCCCTGAAAAAACTTTCAACTATTTCAGTTTCAATCAGCCTCGTTGTACTGTGCGACGGAAAATTATATGAAGTAACGACTTTATGCGTCTTTTTGACTTCTTTTCTCGTTCCAGGTTTATCGGTAAGAAAAATATTTAAAAGCGGCGGGGAAATTATCGTCGATATTAAGGTCATGAAAATAGCAACACCGAACGCGCTGTCATTAAGAATGCCGTAGGATAGACCGATTCCCGCAATAATTAAAGCTAC
>JBFZEW010000183.1:0-4717 GCA_041306665.1 Spirochaetota bacterium
GGAATGGACATCTCAATCATCTTTTTAATCTCAGCATTCGTGTAGTCCGGAGAATGTACCATATCAAGAGCAGTCGAGTTATCACTATTCAATATCTCAACATCCGGTTTGTATTTCAGCAATAATGAAACCATCGGGACATCACAATTACGGATTGCAAGATGAAGGGCTGTTTCACCATCATTATCCCGGGCATTTATATCAGCGCCATTTTCCAGCAATAGCTTAACAGCAGAAGTATCATAATTGGAAACAGACAGAATTACTGCAGGCTGATTATTCCAGTAGTGGCTTTTCAAAGCTCCGTTTTTTATAAGTATTTCAGCTGCAGCCGTATTTCCAAATTCCAGAGCTATTGTTAACGATGGTATTCTTCCCAAATAATTTGTATATTCATTCGGATTAATTTTCCGGGACATCAGAAGTTTTACTGCATCATTATTCCCGGCAAAACATGCAAGAGTTAATGCAGTAACTTTTCCGCCCAACATTATGGTGTTTTTATCATCATAGGCGGTATCAGCACCTTCATCAATTAGAATTTCTGCAATTTTAATACCTGCGTCAGGGAAAAAAGCAGTACAAAAAAGCGCATGCAATGGAGTTAATTTCTGATCATTGCTGCTTTCTATAGGTAAATCTTTCTTAAGCAGGTACTGCAGGGACTTAGCCTTTCCGTTTACAGTAGCAGCATGCAGAACAGTATCGCCTTGTTCAATATATAGAAGTCCTTTTTTTTGAGTCATTTTAATATATTTGAGCATAGATACATCATCTATCTGATAATACGGTGTAAATACAACATTCCTGATATTCTTTAAGAAATTGATATCATCTGCGCTAATACCCTGCATGAGATTAAATGAAAAATCCTTGAATAACATATCCATGAGCTCTGAATTTTCTCCCAGAACAGCTGCAAAAAAAAGCAAATACGGATTTTCTATTTTAGCTCCTGACTCAATGAGCAGAAACGGAATGTCATTACGTGAGTACAATACAGCAGCAAAAAGAGAACTATTGTCAGGAACAGCACCTTTTTTTAGTAAATCCATTATCATTTCAATTTTATTCGATCTGCAGGCAGCATATAAATAAGAAGTTAGCAGCTTCCCTGAAACATTGCTGTAATTCAATCCGTTTTTTTGCAAGCTGGTAATTATCGTCTGATTATTCCCGATAATTGCATGATAGAGACTGGTGTCGCTGTCTTCATCCGTCCATAAAGGATCAGCGCCTGATTCCAACAATTTTTTATAAAGTTTTTCCATCCCGCCTGAACATGCAGCATGAAACAGTTTTATTTTCGATTTTTTTTCAAGATTATTCCATAATCTATCACTAAAATAAATTGAAGCTTCTTCATTTTCATTTCTAACTGATTCATTCATGCAATTGAGGAGAAATTCTTTCTTTTGTAAAAGTTCCGGCTGATATTTAAAACACTCAATAATATCTTTTTGTGAAGCATTCTCAAAAAATCTCCAATTTGAAAATGGAGAAAAAGAAATATCATATTTCTTCAGAATGGGGAGAACCCAGAAACGTTTATCCTTGACTACTTCAATACTAAAAGCAGGCGAAGTGCTAAGATTAAATAATTCCGGATTATATCCATTTTTTAACAGCATTTCAAACATGCGTTTATCATTATTTCGAAGTGCAATCATCAAAGGAATATCACGTCTGCCGACAAGTCCGCCAAGCGTTGAATTGTGATCCCACCTTTCATTTAAATCCGCACCATGACTGATCATAAAATCAACATGAGTATAATTTTTATCCGCCACAGCTCTGAATAAATCTTCTTTATCTTCAGCAAACATATCAGTAGAAGCGAAGATTAAAACGGTCAGTAGTATAACAGTAGAAACATAACTTTTTAAATACATTCTGTACTCCTTATAAAAAAACACACACAGACTTTAAACAAATAACTTCTTATTCCCCGATTATTTTAACAAGCACGCGTTTTTTACGCATTCCATCATATTCTCCATAAAAAATCTGTTCCCATTGCCCAAGATCAAGCTTGCCGTCCGTAATAGCAACAACAACTTCACGACCCATAATCTGTCGTTTAAGATGAGCATCTCCATTATCCTCATAACCGTTATGCTTATACTGACTATGTGGTTTCTCAGGTGCCAGTTTTTCAAGCCAACTTTCAAAATCACAATGCAGACCGGATTCATCATCATTAATAAAAACTGATGCTGTAATATGCATCGCATTGACAAGGCATAGTCCTTCTTTTATTCCGCTTTCTGCAAGAAAAGAATTCACCTCTGATGTTATGTTTTTGTATTCCCGTCTTTTTGTTGTATTGAACCAGAGTTCCTTTCTGATCGATTTCATAGTACCTCGATTGTATATTTAAACTTCAAATAGTTATACATGAAATTTAGAAAAATTAAAGTAATTTTGAAGTAATCTATATGAAAAAAATTCATAATCATCGGGTTTGCTAAGGAATATAAATTAATCATTTAATAAAACAGATAAAATACAAAATGCTATACTGCTTTATGTGCTATTGTGTGATTTTTTGGATTGAAAATGCAATAACACATCCTGACGCTATTTCTGAAAATCGTCCTCGAATAAAAATAACTACATCTGTTATATTTTACTTTGTTTTATTTCATTTATGGTATTGTTTTGTTCTCAAAATAAAAATATTTGAATGAATCACAAGTAAAATTATACAATAATTGCTTTATTTCTGTATAACTATTTATAATTTCTTCTACAGCATTTTTTTCATCATCAGAATCACCGTTTAATTCAGCAACAATCATATCAAAAAACAAAACAAAACCAACAGCAAGAAGTTTACTCAAACTGATTCTGAACAAATTTCTATACAAAAAATATACATCACATTCTGTTTCAGAAAAATCAACTCTCAGACATTTCCATTTATCACCTGGCGCTTTTTTCTGATATGAAGTCAGACATCCTGTTACCTGAATATTAAAATTCAGGTTATCATGACAATATTGAAAAATCATTGCTACGAGCTGTTTTTTGCTGATATTAAATTTTTTGCTGATATCAGTCAATTTTTCCGACATTTTCAAACTTACATTGAGACTTGTTTTATTCATGAATACCTCCAAATTCACCTTCATATATATAACGAAAATGAAGATAAAAAATTTAAAACTTTTTTAATGAAATTATGTTTTTTTTACATTGACGATTATTTTCTATCTAACATGTAATATAATACATCACATATAATAGAGGATTTTTTATGAATCAAATATCTCATGCAGTTACTTACATACTAAGCTTCAAGCCATATGTAATGTTACCGATTTTAATTTTATTTTTTTCTCTTATTCTTCGTATTAAATTTAACACTGCAATAAAAGCTGCGTTATCAATCGGAATCGGATTTATAGGAATTTTTCTGGTATTTGATTACTTTGTAAAAGGAATCGGGCCCGCCGCTAAAATGATTGTTGCGCGGACAGGACTACAATTTAATGTGCTTGATGTTGGATGGCCTCCTCTTGCATCTATTGCCTGGTCCTTCAAACTTGCTCCAATAATGATATTGGTTATTATTGCTGTAAATATTATAATGCTGACATTTAAACTGACAAAAGTTATAAATATCGATATCTGGAACTTCTGGCATTTTCTCATGGTCGGCGCCCTGGTTTATGCATCGACAAATAGTATTATTTTATCTGTTATTTCAATAATTGCTGCTGAAATCATCATGCTGAAAATAGGAGATTTTGCCGGTCCCTACGCAAGTAAATACTCAGGTATAAATAATATAACAATCACTACATTATCTGCAGGCGGATATTTCCCCATAGGTTTAGTGGGTAATTCGATGCTTGATAGAATCCCTATTATAAATAAACTCAATGCTAATCCTGAAAATATTCGGAAAAAACTCGGTCTTGCCGGAGAACCTGTAATAATCGGATTTGCTCTAGGTCTTGGTTTGGCTATCGCAGCAGGATATGAAATTAAACAGATTCTTGAACTTGCATTTACAGTTGCTGCTGTTGTAATAATTCTTCCGCTCATGTGCAGAATTTTATCCGAAGGATTAATACCAATTTCTGAAGGAATGAAAAATTATATGAAACTCAAATTTCCTAACGCCGGTGAAACTTATATTGGATTGGACAATGCGATTCTTCAAGGTGATCCCGCCGTAATTGTAACCGGTCTCATCCTCATGCCTATAGCGCTTCTTCTCGCATTTACGCTTCCCGGAATAAATTTTATTCCAATAGGTGATCTTGTAAATATTATTGCACTTAGTGTTATGATTGTCGTGGCAACCAATGGTAATATTGTAAGAGCTGTAATCATCAGTATTCCTTTAATTATCGCTCAATTGTATATTGCCTCATACATGGCTGAATCTTTTACAAAATTAAGTGTTGAAGCAGGTTTTAAATTTCCGGGATACGAAGGTCTGATTACCAGTTTTTTCGACGGAGGATTAATTATACGTCTATGGATTGTTAAGTTTTTTGAATTTAACATCTTTGCTTTGATTACTTTTCCTGCTGTTATTTTCATCTTGTTTTTAACATGGAGAATTTCAAGTAAAGCCGATTCATAACAGCTACGTTACAGCTACGTTACAGCTACGTTACAGCTACGTTACAGCTACGTTACAGCTACGTTACAGCTACGTTACAGCTACGTTACAGCTACGTTACAGCTACGTTACAGCTAC
>JBFZEW010000184.1:0-4790 GCA_041306665.1 Spirochaetota bacterium
GGAAGAGACCTTGGACTGATTGACCTTGCGCTCGACAACATTCTTCGCCATTTGACTGAAACAGGGGCGAAGGAAAACCGCATTGATCAGCTTGCGTCTAAAAGTGAAGTTGCTAAAGGAAACATGACTGAGCTTTTAAGCGAAAGCGAGGGAATTGATTTCTCGGAAACAATAATGAATTTCTCATGGTTGGAAAGCGTTCATCAGTACGCTCTTGCTGTCGGAGCAAAGTCAATTAAGCAGACATTAATGGATTTTTTAAGATAATTATTTTCAATGTTAAAATTACAGTTTGATATCAACGGGGGGATAGATTGGAATATAAAGTAATGACCAAAGCTTATGGTGAAGTTTGCGTGGAGGAAGAACAGGTTATTGAATTTCCGGAAGGTATTTTGGGTTTTGATTATGTGAAAAAATTTGTTTTTCTTGAAGAAGAAAATTCTCCGTTTTTATGGATGCAGGCGTATGATGAACCTGAACTCGCGTTTGTTCTCATCAGGCCTGTTGATTTCATGGGTGAATATAATTTAATGATTTCGCATACTGACATGAATAATGTGAAAGCATTAAATGTTTCAGAACTGCAGGTTTTCGCGATTGTTACAATACCGCAGGGTGATCCGAAAAAAATGACGGCTAATCTTCAAGGACCGATCATCGTAAATATTAAAATGCGTTTAGGCACGCAGGCTATTTCGCAGTCTGAAAAATACACAACCAAGCACAGCATCATCAAAGAAATCTCGAATAATGACGTAAAAGAAGGTTAAGATGCTTGTACTTGCAAGAAAATTAAATGAAAGTATTATGATCGGCGACAACATTGAAATTGTCGTTATTGATATAAAAGGTGACCAGGTCAAGCTTGGGATCAAAGCACCTAAAAAAGTAACTGTTCATCGCAAAGAAATTTATGAGGAAATTAAACAGGAAAATATTGCTGCGATCAGCACTCCGTTTAAACCTGATACGCTGAGAGACTTATCTGAATTTTTCAAACGAAGCAAAACTGAAGATAAGTAAAAGTGATAAAAAGGCATCTGCATTGCAATGTTTTTATTTTGTCAAATCAGATGATGAGAATTCTATTATTTCATTGTATTTTAATGAAAAATGGAACTTCTAAAAAAAGAATGTTTTGATGTTCCCGTGTCGGCACAAGTGTGAAAAAGACCAGTGTTTATAATTTTTAAAAAATGTAAATACTGCTTTTGGGATGTACACATAAGTCTGTGTTCAGAAATTCGTTGCTAAATAGAATGATTTGTGCAGTATGGCATTCATTGATAATTACAGGTATTCTGATTGCGGAAAATACGAGTCGGTTTATATGCGTAAAAAAAATGTGGATGTAAAGGTTTCATGAACTGGAACTTTATCGGCTAAATTAGAAGTTACATTGTTTTAAATTTAAAATAAGCGGAAATTATAATGGCAAGAAAAGTTTTAAAATATTCAGCCGGTGATACAATAATAAAGACAAATGATAAAGAAAGCCGCATGTATATTATCATGAATGGGAATGTGCAGATCATTTTGAAAGACGGTTCAGACAATGTGATTGTCGCAAATTTAAAAAAGCATGATTTTTTCGGCGAAATGTCTCTTTTCAGCAACAAACCCCGCAGCGCAGACGCAATAGCAATGACTGATGTAATTGTAACTTATGTAGAAAGTGTTCAGCAGCTAAATCAATTTTTAGTTGCAAATCCGCCGTTCGCTGCTAAAATGGTGCACATTCTTGCAGAAAGACTTGCAAATACGAATGAACTGTTGATTGGAAAAGTTTCCGAAGTCAATCGGTTGAAAGTATACAGCCAAATTCCAGAAGAGATATAAAGGTATTTTATGAAATTTAGAAGTTTTATTGTTATCGCGTTAATTTTCATTACAAGTAGTGTTTACGCTATTGAAGTAAACGTTAAAGAAATTCAAAGCGCTAAAAAGGTCAATTTTGTTAACTATTCAGGTCCGGTTAAACCCAATGATGGAATAAATAATATTTATGCGATTGGACGCGGACTCGCAAGCGGAATAACAAAAGTGCGCGATAATCAGAAAATCAATTTCACAATGAAGTATTCAATGATCCACGCGGTTTCACAAGATGAAAAAGAAAAGCTTTCCGCCGACATTTTTATCATTAATCCTGAGGCGAGAGTTGATCATATAAAAAACATCAGGCGCATACTTGCCGGATATCTTCAGGATAAATATAAATATTCAGAAAATGAAGCTTTAACGCTCGCAGTTTTCGCTACTTATTATAACGCAGTTTACCGCGGAGATATCGAATTTTTCGCTTCGAAATATAAAACCGTTGTTACTTCGCAGATTACAAAAGATAACGCGGGTATTGCATTGAACTATGCCGAATGGCCGGGCAAAACTCGAATCATCATTCCATTGACTGAAGACAGCATGCGAGGTACTATCAATAAACTTGATCCTGATGAGTTAGCTTCTGAAAAAGTCCGAAATGAGCTGCGAAAAAGCGATGCAGGAACTCAAATGCGCAAAGATATGGTTGACATTCAGAAAGAAAATGTTGCTGAGGAAAAGAAGCAGCTGACAGATGATAAAAAACAGGTTGCTGAAGAAAAGAAACAGGTTGATGAAGAAAAGAAAAAAGTAACAGAAGAAAAGAAACAGGTTGCTGAAGAAAAAAAGCAGGTTGAGCAGAAGAAACAGGAAATTGAAAAAATAGCGGACCCTGTAAAAAAACAGGATGAAACAAAAAAAATTGAAAATAAAGAGCAGGAAGTATTAAAAAAAGAAGAGACTGTCGCTGAAAAAGAAAAAAAGGTTGCTGAGAAAGAAAAACATGTTGCTGAAAAAGAGCAGAATGTTGTGAAGCAGGAAGAAAAAATTAAAAGCAGTGAAGAGCAGATTAAACAGGAAGAAAAAGAAATCGCGAAAGATGAAATAAAAGAAAAAATCAAACAGGGTGATCCTGCTGTTCTTGATCAGCTTGAAAAACGTGAAGAAGCTGTAGTCCAAAAAGAAGAAACCCTTGATAAACGCGAAGATCAGCTGAAAGAAGAAAGCCGTGATACTAACGTTTATTCTGATAAAATATATTATTTAAGAATACGAGAATATCTGCGAAACGGAAATTATAATAATGATATGTATCTTGTTGATACAAACGCGATGAAAATTATTAAAAAATCCGATGTGCCGAATATCGCAGGACAAAGATATGATGTTTTCAGTAAAGGCGTAGTTGTAATCACCAGAAAGGAAGATACATATACTGAAAACCGCCTTACAATGCTTAATCTTGATACTCTTGACGCGATTGTTACCGGAAATGATAATATTTTTTACCGAAGTTTCATTGAAATTCGCGAAGGTTATATTTACGCGATTGTCGTAAAAGAAGCAAAATATTATCTTGGTAAATTTGATCAGGATTTGAAAATGACAGGGATTTCTAATATTGACATTCATGAAGATACATTCATAAGTTTTTTCGGCGATAAAATTTACATTAACAACCGTGATAAAAAAATAATGGTCCTTAATAAGGCTGATTTGAAATATATTACCGTGGTTGAAGGAAATTTATAGAATCAGCATACGGGAACTTCTTAAAACTAATGTTTTGATGTTTACATGTCTGCCCAAGGGTGGATAAAACCAGAATTTATGTTTTCTTAAAAAACTCCTTGTATTGTTAATAAGGAGTTTTTTGTTTAAATATCGTCTTTTATCAGGAAAGTAAAAAATTATTTTTCTTGACGTAATACGCGTTATTGCATTAATTTCATTCATTATATCTGAGGGGAAAAAATGAAAAAGCTAATTTGTATAATATTCGCAGTTTTAATGCTTGCATCATGTGCAAGAACACCGAAAGAAATTCTTGCTCCGAAAATGAAAATTGATAATTCAGGCGCGTCCGCAAAAGTGATCATTGAATTTTCTGTTTTTAATGATAACCATTCTACAGTTTTCGTGAATTATTCAGGAAAAATGATATTAAAGACTGTTGAAGGAAAAGTAATCGCGGAAAAAGATTTTAAAATCGACAGAATCATGCCATATACATCATCAACTGCGGTTGTTGAAGCAGAAGTTACTGCGGAAAATCTTGCTATCCTAGCGGAAGCGTCACAGATTGACGCAACTGAACTTGCAAAAAAATCCGTTATTGAAGATGTTTTTGTCGTTGAAGAAATGATTGAATTGAAAAAAGTTTCAACTAAAAAATCCGATATTATTGATATTTTAAAAGGAAAATAAGATGATAAGAACCAGAGAAAGAAAAATCTATGTATATATTTTCGCAGTATCATTATTGCTTGCTTTTGTTTTCGGCGCAATTTCCCTGTACTCACGCGTGATTGTTGAAGTAAAAGCTGATAAAATTATAACAGGTACTGTAAAAATTCTTGAGAAATATGAAACAGCTGCCGTTAATGAGGCTGATTTAAAAATAATAAATGAGAATTATAAAGCTGCTTATCTTCTTGTAAGAAAACCTCAATTTTTCGCGTCATATAAAAACTTTGATGATCAGGCGTTCGCCATCAAAAAAATAATTCAGCAATATGATCAGATTGTTGCCAACAACGGAAGTTTCGAAGCCGATTCTTTCATTTACATTAATTATCTTTTAAACAGAAGAAAGGCGGGCTCTTATTTGGGACTTTATACTGCGGTTGTGTTTTTTGGAATTGCCGTAATTTCAGGCCTTGCTGTTTTATTAACAAAAGTTAAAGACTGAAAAAAATCACATAGAATTGCGAAACCGGGCAGAGATGTCCGGTTTTTTTTGCTAT
>JBFZEW010000185.1:0-6370 GCA_041306665.1 Spirochaetota bacterium
TAAAGATTTAGCTTTAGAAAAATTTCTTTAATTTTGTTTTTATCACCAGTGAATAAATTAAAAGCAGGGAAAAACATTTTCCCAAATATCTGCTGCAGTTTTGTAAAAGGATAATTAGACATTCTGAATGCAAGTGTATAGATTCCAAGAATACTTGGTCCGAGAAGTTTCCCAATTATAAGAAAATCGGTGTTTTCACTGAAATATAAAGTTATGTTGCGATATGTGAAATGAGCGCCGCTTTTCAGGTAATTAAAAAAACAATTTATGGAAAAAGAAAAACCAGGTCTCCATGTGGTTAATGTGATAATAATAATTGATTTGAGTGAGATTCCGATAAGAGCTTGCCAAACTAAACTCCATACGCCAAATCCCTTGTATGCTAAAATCACGCCGGTCGCTCCCGATAATAAAAGAGAAAGTAAATCAGCGACAACAAGTTTTTTATAATCCAGATTTTTTGTTTCCAAAGTCGCATGAACAAACGTAAAAGGTGCAATTAGAAATTGAATAAATAAAACTCTTACAATAGGTATGAGCTTGTCATTTCCATAAAATGAACCAATAAATGGCGCAAGAAAATAAACGAGTACATATACAATAATCGAGAAAAAGAACATCATGTAATATGCTGTATCACAGTCAGTCTTAGTGGGATTTTTCTTTTGAATTAGGGATGGAGTAATTCCAAATTCTGTGAAATACCCTAATAGACCTGTCATGACTGCAACTTGACCGAGAAGACCGAAATCACCAGGGGTAAGTAATCTTGCAAGTATAATTGTTAGAATAAAATTAATTGCCTGAGACCCAAATTGCGATATAGAGTTCCATATTGCGCCATGGAGTAGTTTTTCTTTGATCGACATATTTAATTCCTAAAGTATGTTATTGATATTCACTTTTACTGAATAGGGTTATTTCTTTGCTATTATTTAACTTATAACGCCAAAATATTATATTAATTCACACCGTAAATATTTAACGTGTGATTTAATATAGAAAACATTTATTAGAACTTTAGAATTATAAAACAATAGATTAAATATTGATTGTTTAAATGATTAGTATTGTCAACATTAATAAACAAAATAATCATTTAAGAAATTAATAATATATTATTTTTAGAAAGAAATCAAATATAAAAAATTTTTCTATATTTATAATGTTACGTCATATATATGAACATCATTAGGTTCAAAAGAATCATTTAAAATCCCGCTAGAGGTTATTGTACCGTTTCTACTTTCATTATATACAGTATAAGTGTTGCCGGAAAGTCCATTTATTGTAATGTTGACTGATTTTGTTGTTCCGATTGAGTTAATTACGGGAAATGGATTTCCTAATGCAGGAGTATATGTTAAAACGGTCAGTCCAAGCTCAGTTGGGCGAACAGCGAAAATATAAAGATGGCCATTGTATTCTTTCGCAAGGATATCTACTCTGCGTTCAACTTTCCAAAATGATTTCCAGAACATTACCGTTGATTCGTCTGCCGGCTGATTAGATGTTTCTGCGATGTGATTTTTACGGCAAACATAAACAACTCCGTTATTTTGAATTAATGAACCGGAGGAATAAGATGTTCCTGTAGACCAGAAAGCTATTCCTGTTCTATCAATTGAAACGGAAATTACTTTTGTACTGTCTGGTGCTGCAAGAATATTTTTAAAATTTGCTACATCGGCAACGAATTGTCCCATAAATCTGAAATTACTATCCGGGGTACTTTTAAAATACGGAAACCAGGATATTTGTTTCATTCCATGAACAACATGTAGCCAGGATAACATTTTAAGCTGATCAGGTGATGGATAAAATGGCGTATCCGTATTTTCATTTATATCAGTTGTTTCGATAAAATTATAATTTGGAATCATCCCGCGCGACCATAGAATTGAATTATCAAGCGCTGAAGTTGTTGTTATCATGGATGCGTCGAATTTGTAGGGCGCAGTCCAATCAAATGGATAATAATCATAGCCCATAACATCGACAGCAAAAATCCCATTTAGCGGCTCCGTAATTTTTCCGAATTGCACGGCATTGTATGGAGCCATGTATGAGCGGACATAATGCATGTTAAAACTGCTGTCAGGGACAAATGATGCTCCTCTGAAAGTGGCAGCAACGGGATGTTGAGGGTCATACATATGACTTATCTTTGTCCATGCACGTAAAGTTTCGGGTCCAATTCCTGCAAGATCGGGTTCATCTTTCCATGACCACATTAGCATTGCGGGTTTATTCTTGTTTTTATTGATATAATCAATCATGTTATAAATATCAGCATTTTGACCAAAAGGATAATTTAGTTGCCCCCGCCAATTTGTCGGACCAATTGCTTTAGCGCCATTATTATAGGCATCATCCAGATAAACTCCATATTCCTCAGCTGAAGAATTTTCTGGATGGAATATATAACAAAAACCTGTGTTTACTACAGGAAATTCCCATTTCTGTCCAGGATCATTAAAACCATATGAAGGATCAAGCGCATTAGACGTCCAATTTTTTAGACTTTTGTCCGGTTCCCATGAAGCTAAATCATTTTGTCCCCAGCATGTAACAGGAAAAAAAGCATCACCCTTATTTATATTATTCCCTATTATAATTGTGTTGTTTTCATCTATTCCGGCTAATGGACTTCCAGCATATGGTTTAACAAATGATTCTTTTTTTTCGGCAATAATAGTATTCGACGCATTTAAAATTCTTACTGTTAATGTATATTTTCCCGGTTCTGGAAGTGAAGGCAATAAATAATTGTTTAAAAGAATTTTTTCTGTAGACAGAAGATTTGTGTAACCGGATTTATCAATTAATGTTAAAACATCATTTCTATTATTTATTGATAAATTTTTAGAATACGAAGCGTTATCAGATATAAAAGCCTGTATTTTATTCCCGCTGATTGATGTTATTTGTTCCGGTATTTTTACATAGATATATTGACTTATTCTTGCCTGAAAGTCCGCATGCCAGAGTTCGAAGCCTATAAATAACTGTTCTTTCGAAAGACATTGATTGTAAATTTTAAATTCATCTAAATATCCATTAAAACGTGCTGCTCTATTAGAAACAGAATATGTTGTAGAATTGTCTTTCACGCCGACATAAAACGGTTCATTAGACAATTCAAAAGAACCGCTCATAGCTGTTGAATCTTTAATTGAAGTGGGTGTTTCAATGCCGTCGATATAGCTTCCTTTATATTCCATTCCGTCGACATATAGACGCAAGTTTATTCCATCATATGTTATTGCACAGTGCTGCCACTGATATCCATTCCTGCATGCATACAAAGCAGAAATACCAGCAGTTTGCATGTTGGTCGGAATTTTAGCCTCAATGCTGCCGGTTCCGTTGAGACCAAAATAGAACTTTGATGATGCCGCGTCTTTTTGACTAAAGATGTAAGATGAATCGCTTTCAGATAGTGATTCTAAACTGTCATAGGATTTCTTTTTTATCCAGAATGAAATTGTAAATTGATTTAAACCGTTTAATACGTTTTGAAGATTATTGATTTGTATGTATTTTCCATTAGAGAGATCAACTGCTTTTGATATAATTCCATTGATAAAGTCGTTACTGTCTGGTAAAACAGTCATACCGTTTTCCTTCATTTCAACATTAACTCCTGATCCGCCAGGAGCAGAAAAAGCAACACTACTGTTATTAAAATTCAATTCGAAAATTGGATTGATTGAAACTATAGGAGCGATTTTATCAAGCGGCGTACCGTCGATTTTTATATTTTGTGATACAATATTCTCCGATATTGAAACATTATTTTCTAAAATTTTAATTGTTAATGTAACTGTATATGTACCTGGCAGCGCATAAAAATGAGAAAATACCAGTCCATTTCCTATTTTTACTGGATTGGCTGCTTTTGAAACGCAACCGTCACCGTAGTCCCATTCGTAAAGAGAAGTATATTTTAACTGTTCATATCCATTTAAATTTGCCGCGCTAAAAATGATTTCTTCTCCTGCCGTGTATGAATGATTTGAATTGAGTATTTCAAATGTAATTGGTTCCTTGCTTACTTTATCTGTGAAAGCGCAATTGTTTATTGGTATTATAAGGAAAAGAAATAAAAAAAATTTATTAATATTCGTCATTCGTATTTTGCACTCCGTTTTTGGTTAAAATGTTAAACCTTTTATAATACTAATAATTTTACTCAACGTCAAGAGTTAAGAAGATAATTTTGTGAATTTATTGAAATTAAATATTACACTAAGTGTTAATTTCGAGGATTATTTTGTCAAGGTCATTAAACTAAAAATATTTTTTATCTGGATTTTTCTGGTCATTTTAACAGAAATAATATTATATTAATTAAAACAGTCTGATCATCCGGTATTTTGAAATTTAATTACGGGCATTTCTAAAACCAGTATAATATAATAACTCATTTGAAATGAAGGTAGAATTTATAATAGTAACTTAAATGAAAGTCGATCAACAACATTACAATGGATAGAAAATTATTTCGGATTTTTACTGACCAACATATCGTTAGCCCATTTACCGTTTTCAATCTCACCGCTTAAATAATGATAGTATTTTCCTTCGCCATGTTTGTTCCCGTTAAGCCATTCGCCGTAATATGTATCTTTATTGGAATAATATAGAGTACCTTTTCCGTTCATATCATTATTATCCCATTGACCATCGTAAATGTTTCCGTTAGAAAAATAGTAAATGCCCGTACCTTGCATTTTGTCTTCTTTCCAGTCACCTGTGTATTTGTTTCCAGCCCATGGTGATTGAGGTCCAACAAGGTAAGTTCCGGTTCCGTCTTTTTTTCCGTCTTTCCATTGACCGCTATATGAGTCGCTGTTTAAATAGGTCATTGTGCCGGTTCCATTAATTTTCCCGTTTTTCCATTCTCCATCATATATGTCGCCGTTCTCAAATTCATATTTATGAATTCCATCTTTCCATTTGCCTGCATCTTTATCCGTCGCAAGAAATGGAATATCTGTCAGAACTCCCTGATTCCATATTGCTGTTCGCTTTTCACCTTTTGGATTAATTAGTTCGCCATTTCCATGCATAAGGCCGCCTTTCCAACCGCCAGCATATTTACTTCCATCAGGATAATACATTGTACCAGTTCCATCCATGTTATCATTCAGCCATTGCCCGGTATATTTTCTGCCATTTGCAAAGATGTATGTGCCTTCGCCCTGCATTCTGTCATTTTGCCAATTTCCTGAATAACTGTCGCCATTGGCGTATTTCAACGTGCCATTTCCATGCATTCTATCGTTTTTCCATTGTCCGATATAGACATTTCCATTGGAAAAAATATATGTTCCTTGACCGTCCATTTTATCATTTTTCCATTCCCCGTCATATTGATTTCCGGCCCATTGAGAGTCTTTTCCTAATGTATATTTCCCTTTATATTTAAATCCATTCCGCCATTGGCCGGTATAGACAGCACCGTCATAATAAACAATTGTGCCATCTCCATGCATGACGTTATTTTGCCATTGACCTTTATATTCAGTTCCATCCGCGAAAAGATATGTTCCAAATCCCTGGCGGACATCATCAACCCACTCACCGGCATATTTGTTTCCAGCCCATTGAGATTTCGGTCCGAGAATGAATACTCCATACCCGTTTCTTTTATTGTCTTTGAATTCACCCCAGTATTTGTTGCCATTACTGTAAATGAGATAGCCTTTACCTTGCATTTTTCCATTTTGATATTCACCGATATATCTTCCGGAACATGATGCGAGAATAATAATGATAGAAAGAAGTAAAAATGATTTAAAACGCATAACGTGGATTATCTCCCCTGTCCTCCGAAAACAACAAGAGCTGTCTGGAAAATGATTTTAAAATCGAGAGAAAGCGACCAGTTATCTATGTAATTGAGGTCAAGCTCCATCCATTCATTGAAAGTTAAATCATTTCTGTTAGGTTTTATCTGCCAAAGACATGTTAGTCCTGGTTTCATGGACAGCCGTCTTCGCTGCCAGACATTATATTTCTCTACTTCTGCCGGTAGAGGAGGTCTTGGACCGACGATACTCATGCTTCCCTGTAGAATATTTATGAGTTGCGGAAGTTCATCCAGGCTGGATTTTCTGAGAAATTTCCCGATATAAGGAATAATTCTCGGATCGTTTGTAATTTTAAATGCTGGACCGTCAGCTTCGTTTAATTTTTGAAGTTCCAATAATTTCTTTTCAGCATCAGGTACCATTGTTCTGAATTTATATAAAGTAAATTTTCTGCCGTTTAATCCCATTCTGTCCTGTCTGAATAAAATAGGGCCTTTTGAGAATATTTTTATTAGTGTACCAATGAAAATGAAAAGCGGAAAGATCGGAAG
>JBFZEW010000186.1:0-3494 GCA_041306665.1 Spirochaetota bacterium
CTTCCGATCTTATTGAAGAATTATAAAAATCCACAGGCAGGGATAATCTGAGCGAAACGAGAAAAAACGTAACAACCCTCATTTCGCAATTTCCCTCAGCAAGAAGGGTGTCGCATTTTAAAATACTGAAGCCGCGAGGACTGTCTGAGCGCAGCGAGTTCCGCAGCGAGCGAAGGATTTTAAAATGCGACACCCTTCCGCAGCATTATTTTTTTATTTTTCGGGACACGCACACTAATTTTGGAAACAGCTTTTTCACTTGAAACTTCAACAGTAAAAACAAAATTATTGCATGTAAATTTTTCACCAGCTTGAGGAATGTATCCAAAATTAAAAAGAACATAACCCGCGACAGTTTCAAAACCCTCTTTATTAATTCCAACATTGAAAACAGTATCAAAATAGTCGATATCAAGAATTCCACTGACTTCAAACCGGTTTTGACCAAGCGGAATAATCATATCAATTTTATTATGGCCCTTTGTCTGAATTTCACCGACAATTTCTTCCGCGATATCTTCACGCGTCACAAGACCTTCAACGCCGCCATATTCATTTACTACAAATATGATGTGATCATCATTTTTAAGCATTTCACGATAAAGCTTGTAGATTTTTTTTGAAGATGGAATGTATTTCGCTTTCTGCATAATATCGCGAATTGAAGAGGTATGTTTATTGAAAATATCTTTAAAATAAACGTAGCCGATAATATTATCAACTCTGTCCTCGTAAACGGAGATTCTTGAATATTTCGTGTTTTTAATGTGTTTAACAACGGCTTTAATGTCCTCATTAATTTCAACGGAAATGATATCAATCGTCGGAGTCATTACCTCTGTGGCTACAATTTTATGCAATGAAAGTATTTCATTGACGTAGTAATTATCCGCCTGATTCACTATTCCTGATTTTTCGCCCAAATTAAAAAGAATATTTATTTCATCTCTCGCTTTAACAGTCGAATATTCGGACACTCCGAAATGAAAAATCTTTTTGATAGATTTCGAAACAATCAGTGAAGTTGAAACTAAAGGCTTAAAAATCCAAAGAAACAACGAAATCGGGAAAGACAGCAGCCGGAGAATTGGCTCTGATTTTGATCTTGCGATGACTTTCGGATAAATTTCGCAGAATACAAGAAAAAATAAAGTCTGACAAATCGTGACGATAAAAATGTATTTATCCTGAAGATTATACATTGTTTTAGCAACATATAAAATAAATACCGCGGATGAAATATTGGCAATGTTATTGCCGATAAGAATCATGCTGATGACTTCATCCATATTATCAAGAATATATAGCGCGCGTTTTGCCCCGAAGAAATTTTTACGAGCCTGATATTCAATTAAATACCTGTTTGAGGAAATTACTGCAGTTTCAGAACAGCTGAAAAACATTGATGAAACAATGAATAAAATTATAAATATCTCATAAGCTAATAAAATCATACGCCGCGTTTCCTTGATTCAAGACTTTCAATCCGGTTTTTCCGAACATATCTGATTTTCAGTTCATACTTTTCAGTCAGAACAGTTTCTCCTTTAACAGGCATGTGTCCCAGTTCCTCAGTAACGAAACCGGCAATTGTTTCCGCTTCTGTAGTTTCAACATCTTCATTGAAATAATCATTAAAGTCATCTATCTGCATGTCTCCGCTGATGATGAAACTTCCATCTTCTGTTTTTTTCACAATGTGTTTCTTTTTTTCACCGGAAGCCGAAAATTCATTTCCCAGCAGCTGCGTAATCACTGATGATAAAGTGACGATGCCGGCGGTGCCGCCATATTCATCAACGACGACCGCCATTGAAATTTTATTTTTCAAAAAATCATCAAGAAGAAGCCCAAGATCAATCGTCTCCGGATAATGGGGAACCGGAAAAATATATTTTTTAATTGAGCTTTCCTTTTTAATGCCGACGTGATGTTCAAGAAGATCACGAAAATCGATTCCGCCGATAATATTGTCCATATCTTTATGATAAATTACGGCGCGGACTGAATTTTTTTCATGCATTATTTTAATTGCCTTTTCAATGGAAACAGTATCAGGAATACCGACAGCTTCATTACGAGGAATCATAATATTTTCTGCGGTTTTTTTAGAAAAACGCAGAACATTCTTGATGAACGCTTTTTCTTCCGGCAAAATTACACCGTTT
Organism: Spirochaetota bacterium; assembly: GCA_041306665.1. Classification (GTDB taxonomy): domain Bacteria; phylum Spirochaetota; class UBA4802; order UBA4802; family JAFGJZ01; genus JAFGJZ01. The sequence goes on from JBFZEW010000186.1 coordinate 2,169, forward strand.
TTTTCCCACATTTCAACTGCCCGGTCAATTTCCTTTTCCGTGATATGCTGTTCATCGACAGGATCAAGTTTCAAAATTCTGATTAAAATATTTGTCAAAAAAAGAAAAAACCACCGTATGGGAGAAATGATAAAATGAAATAAACTAAGCAGATCAGCGACAAAAAGCGCGCTTTTCTGCGCTGAATTTATGGCAATGACTTTCGGAGTAATTTCGCAGAATACAATAATCAACGGTGTGATTATGGCAAGCGCTATAAGATGTCCGTTTTTCCCGAATTTATCCATGAATATTTCAGTCATTATCTGCGAAGAAAAAATATTAACGAGAAGATTTCCTACAAGGAGCGTAATGAGAATCTTCTGAGGATATTTCATCATCTGAACAATTTTTATTTGCCGACGTTTTTTAGACTCACGGAATTTGCCCATTTCTAATTTTCCAAGAGAAAAGAGCGCTGTTTCAGACCCTGAAAAAAAGGCGCTCAGCAGCAGTAAAACTAAAAGAAGAATAATCATGTAAGTCATTTAATAATCCGCCGGGGTTTCATAAAATTATAATTCCAGATTTACATCAATAATGAATTGTTTTGACGTAGAATTTCCAAATTTGTCATAAACGTATACGTCGAAAGTATTTATACCCTGATCATATTTTTCAACAGGAATTTTATAATAGTCTTTTCCATCATAAAGCTCGTTGAACTTTCTGCCTGAAATTTTTAATTCACTTTTTTCAACAGTCATTTTATCGAAAGTGACTTCATGAATCTGTTTATTATTCATCATAACTTTCATTTTATAAATTCCATGCCTGTCGCCTTGATTAATTTCATCAAAGGCCTGAACAAGAAGCGGATAATTTTTTGTAAGCCTGATTTTGGAATTTGAGTTTAAAATTATGTAATCATCATTAATGTGAAGAGCGAAATAACCTATAACCGGAGGGCGGGAATCGGTTACTTCAGGCATGACATCAAGAGCATTTACCGAACTCCATGTTTCATTATTAAAAATACCCAAATGCACATGATTTCCATATGAGCGCCCCGAATTAGCGAATTTACCGATTATTGCATCAACGGAATATTTTTCTTGAAAAGTTTCTATAGCGTCAAGATGTATGTACACACTTTTATAATCCTTGTGCGAAAGAACAGCATAATTCCCGCTTCCGGTTTCCTGATCAAAAGGAAAAAAATTAGAATTCCAGAAATAAAGCAGTTCTCCGTTTTCAATAGGTGTAACCCTGTTATCACCGCTGATAATATCAATTCCGTCATGAAAATGATCAGTTCGCGATTCTCCGAAAGTGGAAGTAATTCTT
>JBFZEW010000187.1:0-4756 GCA_041306665.1 Spirochaetota bacterium
CCTCGACTTTTATATTTCCGCGGAAATTAACCGCTTCGAAAACTACAGGTTTCGCGTCATCATAATCTCTTAGATAATGTTCAAATGTAGGAGATTTTCCAACAGCAACTCTTTTTCTTAAAAAACGGCCAAGATCAGTTTCTTCCCATTCAACACGAACTTTATCAAGATTTCTGTACTTAATTACACCGGCAACTTTATATCTTGCCGCTCGCATCATATAAAGAAGGACAGCGAGTACAATTGCTGTTAAAAGAGCAGCGATAAAGAAAGGGTTCAGAAAAAACGGGCGGTTTTTTCTTGCGTAATCAGTTTCCATGTCATCAATTTTATTGCCTATTCCATCAAGAGCAGCTTCAGGATTATCTCCGGCATTGATAACTTCAACGTTTCCGGTCGATACAGTTTGAATTTTATTCTGCAACGCGGACATATTGCTGTTGTTAAAATTTACGATATAAACATAATCACTCTGAAGTTCTGCATAATCGGTTATTTTTATTCTTTTTCCTTTTTCAGAAGGCGGCGGATCATCGAGCGCGTCCGTGAATACCAGTACAATCTGAAGTCTGTCCGGATTTAAACTTTTTATTTGCGCGGCTTTATCAACAACGGCACGAATCATGTTATCCGTAAAAGTCCACCATCCGCCTGCTTCAACCTGCGCGACATATTTCTTAACTATGTCCTTGTCATTTGCATCATTTAAAGTTACAGTGTCATATGACTTTACATCTGTATCGAAAGTCATGAACGTCAAAGTATCGCCGACATTAAACTTTTCAATCTCAGCTTTTAAACTTTCTTTTACAATCGGCATTACATTACTGCCGCCTTTGCCTATCATACTTTGAGAAGTATCAAGCACAACTATAATATCTTTCCCTTTGTCTGCCGCGAAAAGCGTCATGGAAAAAACAATTACATATAAAACTGCAGTCAGTTTAAATATTATTGATTTCAAAACAGTTCTCCTCAATTTTCATTTATTATAAATAAAGTTCACTCGCAATAAGAATGACTTTAATATTTATCACTCAATATTTTATAGATATTGACTTTATTGTCAAGAACAAAACGTTTCTCAAAAATGATTCACGCATATGCTCAATATTCATCATATTTTTTCGTTTCATTCACGTAAGTACGCAGATCAGCTGACTGATTCATGTCTATATATTCATTCATTAGAATGTAAAACCATTTCAGCGAATCCATTTTTGTTTCAAGAGCAATGAAGTTTCTTCTTTCCCGCCAGTTTTTTATTACAATTCCGCGTCCAATAACAAGCATTATGTCAAATTCGAATAATGAATCCACATTATCCTGCTGATAAATTTCAATTACGGATTCCTTCACTTCCTTCAAAGTATATGTTGAATCAAGAGCAACGGCAAATACAGGTATTGCCGGCTTTGGTTCGCCAGCATCTGTATAATGATTGCTTTTTTTTATATGAGCTACCTTGACCAGCGTATCAACAAGGTTTTTCCGATTAATTTCAGGACAAACAGTAAAAGCGGCTTTTACCATTTCAACGGGAACAGAGTTTTTAAAGATTTCGTCAAAACCTCTATACTTCGGATCACAAATCAAAAAATCAGAGGTATCCGCAAGATAGCCGCTTGTATCGATAATTTTTTTGTCTGTAACTACGAATTCCTTTGGAATGATGCTGTCCATTACTTCAATTAAGTCTTTATAGTCAGGCTTCATTGTTTTTACGGCTTTAGTGACCGTTTTAGCTGCTTTTTTGACAGTTTTTTTCGCTGCTGTTCTCGGTGTTTTAGCAGCAGAAACGGAATATTTTTTTACCAATTTATCTTCAAGCTTTTCGAAATAAGCACTAAACATACTTGATTTTCCTCTTACTTTCTGAATTATAGTTTTATATAGCTTCTTTGGATTAGTATATGTCAATCAAAAAGTACTATTACTTTAAATAATCGACCTTTAAGGATTGTTACTTGAAATAAAAAATTCATCAAATATTTGACAAATATGCTTTTAATGTAGTAAAATGTAAATATATAATATGCAGAGTTATTAGAAATGAGTGAAAAAACAGACAAAAATCCGCAGGAATATACCGATATTGAAGAAGAGGTCAAAGAACCTTCTTTATATAGTGTAATTATGCTGAATGATCATTTTTCAACAATGGATTTTGTTGTTGAAATGCTTGTAACTGTTTTCGGGAAAAACGTCCCGGAAGCAACGGCAATTATGTACAACATTCATCAAAAAGGAAGCGGTCATTGCGGAAGGTTTACATTTGACATTGCCGCGTCGAAAGTCAGACAAGTTCACAATGAAGCGAAAAAAAGAGGGTTTCCTCTTAAATGCGCGATAGAGAACGACTGAGGGGAAAATGAAGATTAATAAAGATCTTGAAATTATAATGCAAGCCGCTTTTAAAGAAGCAATTTCCAGAAATCATGAATTTCTTACGCCTGAACATATTCTTTATTCCGCCCTTTTCTTTGAAACGGGAAAAGCAATAATTGAATCCTGCGGAGGGAACACAGACGAACTGAAACAGCAGCTTTCGGATCACATCAATAAATATGTTCCGCGCTCGAAAGAAACAATATCATCGCCTGTACAGTCAATCAGCCTTGAGAATGTTCTCGAAAAAGCATTTATTCATGTTGAGTCATCCCAAAAAGAGGAACTTGACCTTGGAGACATTCTCGCGGCTATTTTCACCGAGAAAGAATCTTTCGCGGCCTATTTCCTGAAAAAACAGGGAATAAGCAGGCTGGACATTCTTGAGGCAGTATCGCACGATACAAACATTGATCTTGATGAAAAAAAATCATCGCCGGATTTGGAACAGGAAGGCGCGGACTCTGAAAAAAAATCCAAAAATCTCGAAAAATTCACGATCAATCTTACAAAACTCGCGGCTGAAGGCAAAATCGAACCGCTTATCGGCAGAGAAGATGTTCTTGAGCGGACAATTCAGATTATATGCCGCAGAAATAAAAATAATCCAATTCATGTCGGAGACCCAGGAGTCGGGAAAACAGCGATTACTGAAGGTCTTGCCCAGCTAATTTATGAAAAAAAAGTTCCCCGTCAGATTGAAAATGCCGAAATTTTTTCATTAGACATGGGCGCGCTTCTCGCAGGAACAAAATTCCGAGGCGACTTTGAAAACAGGCTGAAAGCGGTAATTACGGAACTTAATAAACTTGAAAATCCGATTCTATTTATTGATGAAATTCATACAATCGTCGGCGCGGGTTCAACGACAGGTTCATCGATTGACGCGAGTAATATTTTAAAACCGGTTCTCGCGTCAGGGAAAATAAAATGCATCGGCGCGACGACCTATGAAGAATACAGAAAGTATTTTGAAAAAGACAGAGCTCTCTCACGGCGCTTCCAGAAAATCGACATCTCCGAACCTTCAATTGACGAGACATACCAGATTCTGCTTGGATTAAAGGACAGATTCGAAAAATATCACAATGTCGTTTACGCGAAAACCGCCCTGAAAGCCGCGGCGGAACTTACAGCCAAGTACATGAATGACAGGCATCTTCCTGACAAAGCGATTGACATCATCGACGAAGCCGGAGCTTACGCGCAGATAAAAAATATCGGGGAAACACCTAAAAAAATATTCATTAAGGACATTGAACAGATTATTTCAAAAATAACTAAAATTCCGGAATCGAGCATTTCAACCGCTGAATCGCACAAACTGAAACATCTTGAAAAAGAGCTTAGATCAAAAATTTTCGGACAGGATGCCGCTGTTGAGAAAACAGTGTCTTCAATAATAGGTTCGCGGGCAGGCTTCAATGAAGAGCAAAAACCTGTTGCTTCATTTCTGTTTGTAGGTCCCACAGGCGTCGGGAAAACAGAACTTGCGCGCCAGTTGTCTCTAGCACTCGGCATACAACTCGTTCGATTCGACATGAGCGAATATCAGGAAAAACATACTGTTGCAAGGCTAATCGGCGCTCCTCCGGGCTATGTCGGTTATGACGAAGGCGGTCTTTTGACAGAATCAATCAGAAAGCATCCGCATTCAGTTCTTCTGTTTGATGAAATTGAAAAAGCGCATCCTGATATTTTCAACACAATGCTGCAGATTATGGATTACGCGACGCTGACCGACAATAACGGACGCAAATCTGATTTCAGAAACACGATTATCATCATGACTTCGAACGCAGGCGCGAGAGATATCAACCGTCAGAAAGTTGGTTTCGGAAAAGAAACGCACTTTGATTCAATAAATAAGAGCGTTGAATTGTTCTTTTCGCCCGAATTCAGAAACAGACTTGACGCTATCATTACTTTTAACAAGCTGACAAAAGACTTGATTCTGAGAATTGTCGAGAAAGAAATTGATCTGTTCGCTGAAAAATTAAAGAAAAAGAAAATTATTCTTTCGGCAACCGCAGAACTGAAAAACTACATTGCCGACAAAGGCTATTCACCTGAATTCGGCGCGAGAGAAATCACAAGAATACTTCAGAATGAAATAAAAAAACCTCTCGCGGAAAAAGTACTTTTCGGAGAACTGGAAGGCAATAACAATCTTACGATAGATATTGACACCGATAAGAACGTGAAATTTATTTCCGAACCATGATAAATTATCTTTTTTTCGATAATCAGCCATTTCCTCCGCATAAACACGCCGATAAAGACGGACTGCTCGCCGTCGGCGGAAATCTGACGCCAGAACGTCTCATTGAAGCGTACAGTCTGGGTATTTTCCCGTGGTACAATGAAG
>JBFZEW010000188.1:0-4800 GCA_041306665.1 Spirochaetota bacterium
TGGGGAAAAAAATCTGGGCACTGGAATCAACGGTACTTGCCGACGCGCTTGCTTACTTCGCGCGAGTGGGCGACGACAACGGAATTCGCGTTTGTCTGAATCGTTCCTGGCCTGAAGAACATCTGGATCCTGAGCTGGCCTTGGAACTGGCACGACAGCATGTCCGCGATGGAAACGCGACCGAAGCCATTCGTTTAATCGGCATTGCCTTGCGTCTGCGCCCAAGCGCGAGTACCGGACTGTCGGCTGACCCGCTGCTCGCAGACCTCGTTAACACTGATTGACCGGGAATTAAAAAAGAATATAAGCATTCATTAGCGAAGACGATGGGAATACGATGGAATGAGGATTGTGACATCATCGTGTGACTTAGCGATGGCTAATTGAAACATCCATCCGCCCAGGCGATGCCCTCAAAGTTCACATAAAAATCATTACGCAAAACGTCTGTTGTATGCGTAATTGCCTGCATTTAATCAAATTATTCCTCCTGACCGTAAAGTTTGCATCCATGCCGGGCACACCAAAAAAAAGAGTGCCTTCCGGCACTCTTCAAAATTCAACAATTTTATTTTAACATTACTATTTCGCGTTTTCAATAAGTTGAGCAGGCGTAACGATTGAACCATATTTCGCTTTGAGAGCTTCAAGACCTTTGATCTGTTCATCATAAATTTCGAAAAGCCGCGCAGGAATATTGTTGTCAGCCTTATACGCAGCTTTCTGAAGTTCAAGTCTTGAAATAATGTTCTCAGTATAGAAAGAGAAGTGCTTAACGTAAAGCTCTTCCGAATACGGTTTATTTATTCCTTCGAAAAGTTTTTTCAAATCAGCGTACATTGGAATAAAACCAATTGGAGTTTCAATGCTTTTTACGTCTTTATTTGCAACAAGCTCAAGCCAGCCGAGCCATACTTTAACGTCTTTCTTCTCGCCGAGAAGTTTTTTGCCTTCACCGCCGCGAGCACCATGAGTAAGGAAATAATTAAGACCCGCCATGATAGGTTTTTTCGTAATTTTAGAATTATTAAAAAACGCAAATTGAGATTCCATATAATCACTTAGAGGACCCGGAATAAAAGGAGCATTTGCCCAAGGCTCTCTGTTAACGCCTGTTTTACCGACCTCAGTCGCTGTCGCAGCTGAAACGATTGACGCTCCGATTGCAACTCCATGATCCATAGATTTCGCAACCCATACAGGAGGCATTGTATCAGAATCACGGCCCGAATAAGTAACGACTTTTACTTCAACGCCTTTAGGATCTTCGGCGTCTTTCTCGTTATAATTATCAATTGCGCTGTTTCTTAAAGTACATCTCGCATTCGCATGCGACATTGGGACATTCTTTCCTTCAGCGTCTTTTTTATCAGGAGTCCACTCTCCCTGGAAGTTAATACCTTTAGCAGGAGCAGGTTCACCATCTCCAACCCATCTTGGCTTGAGATTTTCGTCTAATAATAAATTCGAGAAAATAACTTCAGTTCCTTCTTCTCTAAGTCTCTTCATCAAGAAAGGGTCGCCTTCATAGTTAACATCTTCAACAATACCGAAGATACCTTTTTCAGGGTTGATACCTCTGACAGTACCGTCAGCAGCGATCCACATTTGGCAAAGGTCATCGCCAATGAAATCTGTTCCTACCATTGCTGTAGTAGTTTTTCCGCAGCCGGATGGCGCAGCGCCCGCGAAATATGTTTTTCGTCCGTTTGGTCCGGTTAAACCTGTAAGAAACATGTGCTCTGAAAGTTCAGTGCCTTTTCTCTGATAAACCGCCCAATCACAGGCAAAACGATGATTTCCTTTTTTAAGAAGAAGAGTATTACCGGCATATGTACAGAATGTCGAAAAAGTAGTCATATAACTTCTGTCCATGTAAATTCTCGCATTTTGAACATCTTCAGGCCGGTTAGTTCCCTGTGAATGGCAGTTAGTAAAGAAAACACCGGCACGTTTTGCTTCAGCATCAAATGAAGAAAATACATTTCTGTACAGAAGTTCACCAGAAGTTTGAACATACGCTGAAGATGTAATCATGATAGCTGGAATTGAAGCCTGAGCTCCAACAGGTCCCCTGTTAAGGAAAGACACATACATTGTAAGCCCTTTCATGATTCCCTTCATATATTGCTGAATATAGGCAAGTGATTCAGATCTAAGTTCTTTTTTTGCGATTGAAGATGTATCTTCTCCTTCATTAACAATGTAAAGAGTCTGTTTTACAAGACGGCCCTGATCCTGCGGAAGGTCAAAGTGAATAGTATGTCCTTTAATAGCAAGTTCCTTCTCTTCACCTGTCGCGATACTTCTTCTTTTTACCTCTTTATAATCAGCCTCAGTATCGCTAATTATAAAAACTTCATCAGGCTGACACATTGAAATTGAATTCGCGATCTTAATCAATGCGTCCGGTGTTGTAATTTTTGAAATTTTAGCTAAATTTGACGCATCTAATTTAGCTTTGAAAAGATTCTTAGCTTCATCAACAGTTTTGATTCCGCCGACTTCTTTTAGGATGTCTACCCCTTTATACAGATCAAGCATGTTAAACTCCTTTTATTTTATTTAATAACCATTAGGTTTTTATTCAGATTAAATTTTTAATTAAACAAAAACAGAAATATTGTCTAATATTTTCCCTAATTAAAAATAAAAATGATATTTGTCAACAACTATAAAAAAACCCCATAATAATATTACTACATGAAAACGAAGTTATCAAGAAAAAATTTGAAAAAAACCAAACGCAGGCTCTTCATATGGATGAGCCGAAACAAGGACTTTTTTCAATGTTTCAATGTCTTCATCTTCGCAGATCATTTCAACTTTGATTTCCTCAACGAATTCAATTTTATTTATACTCCCAATAAACGGATTTGCACCTCTGAGGGGACGAAATTGACCCGTCCCTGAGGTTTGAAAAGCGCATTTATCATAATTTTTAAATTTACCGGCACCTGCAGAAAAAAGAGCTTCTTTTACTGATTCTGCATGATCAGCAGGAACATAAAAATAAAGCAAATGCATTATAACTCGCCTTTTTTAACGAATCGGACATCATACACGGATTTTATATTTCTTGAAGTGTGAACAATATTAATCTGTAAAATACGGTCATTGAATGTTTCAAAATATACAAAGTCAGGATCAGGCTGATAAATGTTATTAACCTGGATGTATTTTTTCTGCGTTTCATCAAGATTGAATTTTTCAATGCGAAGAAGATGTTTATTCGCATCAACCAAAGCAGTAAATATTTTATTCTGGGATTCAAGCCCAACCGAAGTCCTGCCAGCTTCCACTTTATCAATGTAAATTTTATAGTAGCAGCGGGTATCACTGTCAGGATTCCCTGTTTCATCGGTTTTAACTACAATTTTCAGATTATATCCCCGGGGTTCTTCATAGTAGGATACCTCAGAGATAAATTGACTGGCTGGATTTTTGATCTCTGAGGTAACTGCACTTGTATATGCGATATTTGCATCTGCCCCTTTCGATAATAGCAGGTCAGTAATTTGAACAAATCCAGCCTCAGAGGAAAGAATTAGGGCGGATTTTTTAGTCTCCTCTGAGATGATATTCACATTCGCACCTTTATCAATGAGCAACTTAACAATATCCACCATACCGGAGCGGACAGCATAATGTAGAGCCGAATTTCCGGAAAAATCTTTCAGATTAACATCAATATTTTTTTCCGATAAGTCTTCAATAATTGGAATATAATTCTTTATAATGAAATTTGTAACAGAATTATCCGCAATTCTAACTTTACCTGATTGCATATATTTAAATATAATTTCAGCCGTTGCCGTATTCTGATTTTTCAGCGCAATTAAATATGGAATCTGATTATTTCCGTCAAACACATAAGCATCCGCACCGCTTTTCAATAATAGTTCAGCAGTTTCAAAATCACCATTTTCCGCAGCAGCATGAAGCGCGGTATTACCTGAATTTTTATGCTGAAAATCTAAAATGCCATAAACAGCGGCAATCAACAATGTTCGTCCATATTTATCACGTGAATTAATGTCAAATATCTCAGTTTTAAGTTTTTTATACTCCTCACTTTGCCCTGTAGAAACCACATAAAACAGATCCTCAGGCTCCAAAGCAAATAAACCAACAGAAAATATTAAAATAAACCAAAATATTATTATCTTTTTCATTCATCCATCCATTTTCAATATATTTAACGGCTCTTTCCAAAAGAGGTATTCTGCAATTTTACCTGTAATATTGCTATTAGTTCTCACCTCAGAGATACTAATGATATTTGAAATTATCTCTGAGGTAAATAACAATAACTAAATATCATTTATTAATTTTTTATTACAATATATTAATCCATAAGAAAAACATTTGGCTTATCCGTTTTTTCCAAAATAATCCATCCTTTAACAATAATTAAAGTAGACATTTCTGAATACCAAATTTCTGTTTTATGAGGAAACCGTATTTTTAATAGAGACCCAAGAATTAACAGCTCCATTAATTTAACTTCATAAATTATTCCGTCAATTTTAAAATTTTTAACAGATCTGACATTTAATCTCTGAGGTAATTTAACTGATATTCCAATATCCCAATCAATTTTCTCAACTTGACAAGCAGTAAGAATAGATCTTTTCCCTTTTTTAACTGCGCCTTTTGAAAAAACAAAATTTGTTCCTGTCAAATTCAATTTTTTAACGGCACGATAAGAAAAATTAATGATTTCTTGCGAAACACCTGCGGCGAAATAACAATTTCCCTTTTTTTTAATAATATTTTTTATTCTTGTCAGATCGGAAG
>JBFZEW010000189.1:0-13896 GCA_041306665.1 Spirochaetota bacterium
ATAGACCCCGGACTGCTCGAACACGAAGTTCGAGCACGCACAAATCCGCGATCAGGAAGATCATCGGTTTGTGCAGCCGTCCGGTGGCGATTGAACCGGTGTCCTTTTTCTTTGCAGGCGTGTCTTTTGGGACAAACAAAAAGAAATGCCGAAACCCGCGTGTGTACAAACGCAAAAAACTCACTGCTTTGAAAGCAGTAAAGTGTTTCTTTCAGCATTGTCAAGCCGCAGGCTTGTCATCCGCTTTTAACTTTCATCTTTATAAACTTATACAGTGTCTGTGTCTGTGTCTGTGTCTGTGACACTAATCACTAATTACTGTTCATTATTCATTGCATTGCCGTCTGTGCATGTGTATGTGAACAGTGATTAGAGATTAGAGATTAACGTAATCGACATCAACTTTTAATTTTGTACTTTGCACTTTTAACTTTGAACTTTGCACTTTGTACTTTTAACTTTCCACTTTCATCTTTATGAACTTTACGATTTTACTTTTAAAATCACCTTTCAGTTTTATTTCAATGCCGATGTTCGCGAATGCCTTACCGCTCATGACGATATCATTTCCGTCTATGTTTACAGTATATACAGAATTTGAATCAAGTCCCTGAGGAAAAATTTTCGGAAGTTCTTTCCCGAAATGGTTGCATTGAAGCATTGCAAACAGAACAGCTTCGTTTTTATCTTCAGTTACGTACATTACGGAAAAAAGATGCGAACTGCGCGGTGATAGAAGTCTGTAAAGTTCGCCGTTCTGAATAACATGCCTGATTTCTTTATATTCAGAAATTAGTTTTTTTGCTTCAGCTTTTTCTTCATCATTCCATTTTGTCAAATTTTCACCAATACCTAAATTCCCCATCATGCATGAATGAAAACGATACTCTAATGAAAGCTCTCTTCCGTTGACCCAGTTTTTTTTGTCTGTCACCCATGCTTCCATTATTTTCGGACAGTATGCATATGTGAATCCTTCCTGTATCAATAATCTGTCGAACGCGTCTGTGTTATCGCTCGGCCACACCTGGTCGAAATATTCAAGCACTCCCATGTCAACTCTGCCGCCGCCGCCTGAGCATGATTGAAAAATTACTTTCGGGTGTTTTGCTTTTAGCAGTCCAATGATTTCATACAGCGCGAAAGTATGTTCAACCCACACCTGACGCATTTCATTTTTTTCAGCTGATGGATATCCGGGTTCGGATATCGCGCGGTTTAAATCCCATTTAATGAAGCTGATTTCATTTTCTGAAAGAAGTTTATCCATGAAGCTGAAAACGAATTGTTGAACATCTTTTCTCGCGAGATTCAATACGAGTTGATTTCTCATTTCCGTGTTTTTTCTGTTCGGAAAGTGATATATCCATTCAGGGTGCTCTCTGTAAAGATCGCTGTCAGCGTTTATCATTTCAGGTTCAACCCAAAGTCCAAAATCCATACCCAATGATTTAACGTGATTGATTAAGCCTTTTAAACCTTCGGGGAATTTTTTATTATTGATAAACCAGTCGCCCAGACCCGCCTTGTCAGAATGCCGTTCACCGAACCAGCCGTCATCCATTACAAATAATTCAACTCCGGTTTCCGCGGCGATAGCGGCAAGTTTTTTCTGACCTGCCTCGTCGATTGAAAAAAATGTCGCCTCCCATGAGTTATATAAAATTTTCCGGTTCCCGGAATTCGTATTGAACTTATTAAGATATTTAAGCTGATATTTATGAAGATTTCTGCTCATTTGTCCGAATCCATCAGCAGTGTAGCCGTAAACTAAAGCTGGAGCGTTAAAACTTTCACCGGCTTTTAAAATCCATCTGAAATCGAAATCATGAATTCCGGCTGTAATTTTTATACTGTTGAAATTATCTTTTTCGATGCAGATTTTCCAGTTACCGCTGTATGCGAGTTCTCCAAAATAAATTTCGCCATGTTGTTCGTCAGCATTAGAGTTTTTATCAAGTGCGAAGAACGGATTCGCATGATGACCGGTAAAACCTTTCCGGCTTTCAAGCGTAATTTTGGCTTCAGGTATTACCTGCTGCATCAGCTGGGTTTCACCTATCCATCTGCCGCATAAATGCGTTAGTCTGTATTCATTGGCTTGCTGCGGATATATTGCGCCTGAAAGTATTTGGTCTATGATAATATCATTTGAGCCTGTGTTTTTGACGCGGCTTGATTTTTTAATGATGTTCGCATCCGCAAATACTTCATAAACGAGATCGATTTCCATTTCGTAAAATTTATCTTTCAATGTTACTGTCAGCATGTTTTCTTTAATTGCATGCGATTTATATTCCGCAACAGCATCGCGGACGCCATCGTGAAATTCAACTTTAAGGCATGGTTCATTGTATCGAGGTCCGCCCCAGCATGAAAATTCCTCATATGACTGGCCTTCCATGTTTGTGAACGACGCCCATGCGGGTTGTTCTCCCGCGGCAGGGTAGTCTTCAACGCGTGGAAGTTTCGCTCCGAAATATGATGCTGTAATTAATCCGCCAGGTGTAATGCCAAAAACATATGCCGTATCGTCCGTTTCAAGAATCCATATTTTTTTATCAGTGCTGAATTTTATCATTTATAACTCCTAATTTTTATTCCGGTAAATTATATTATGCATGAAATGAATTTTTTGTAAAGCGAAAAGAAGCAATAGGCTTGCGACAAATTGAAATTTGCGGCAGTCCGGGCATTTCGCCTAACTGCATAAACATATTGACAAAATTCAAATTTATTGCATCATGCATCATAATTCATCCAGAGAGAAAATGTAATGAAAAATAAAAAATATTTTATCATTTCTGCAATGACATTGTTATGTACTGTTTCAGCATTCGCTGACTTCGCTGAAAGTCTCAGTGAAATTGAAAAAGTAATGAATTCAATTAATTCTGTATTTACCGCGGTTACTCAGACTTTTTCCGCCATAAATTCATTATTCGGAATAGAAGTAATTCTTTTACTTCTTGCTGTAATTGTTTTTTCGAGCGGACTCAGTTCAGTCGGCATGCCAAAAGGAAAACTTGCATTTTTCACCTCGCTTTTACTTGCGGATTTTTTTTGGGTAATATGGATAACCGCGCAAAAACCTGAAAGCGGTATCTTTGTTCTGAAAATCATAAAAACTAATTTAATTCTGCTTTCTCCTTATCTTCTCATTCTTTCAATAAAAACGATTTTTCCAATTATTAAACAAAATATCTACCGCAAAATTTACGTTAAAAAAGGAATGAAAAAGGACGCGCTTTTAAGATATTCAGAGGAAATAATGCAGCTACATTTATATCTGTCAAAACACATTCAGCACGATCTCGCGGAAGATACCGAATATGTTGTGTTGTCTCAAAAAAGCGTTAATAGTCTTATCAGGCTGACAAATAAACTGAATTCTTTAAAAAAATATCACAGGCCGGCAGGGAATAGTAATTCCTCGAATAGTCAATCCAGGAACAGTTTTCCTGAAAGCCAAGATATGTCATGAATGAAAGAGATGTTTAATCTATAAAATTAAATAATAAGATTAAATTTTTCTTCATTATAGGCGTTTTTTATAGAAAAATAGTAAAATTATGTTTGAACTTAAATCTAATGAGTAAATAATTTAAACTGCTGTAATGTCATTTATTGTAATATGTACTATTGAATGCGTTTGAAAACGGGCATGTGCAGGAGAAATAATGAATAAAAACGATTATAAAATATATAGCGGCCGGCTTATATTGAAACTCACCGGTCTCAGAAATCTTCTTGCTGAATTTATCACAAAAAGAGCCGAAATTGATGAATCGTCATTAAATAAAATCCGTGAATATTCAGGTAAAGGTCATGTCGTTTACTGCTCTTATCAAAGTTCCAATTACGCTCTACTGTTTCTCTATAAACTTCTCTCCCGCAATAGCGTAACTCCTCCTGAATTCGCTCTGGAGTACAATCCGTTTTTACTGCAGGAAAGTGAATATCTTTACAAAAGAATGCAGCGGTTTTTCAAAAGAATTTTTCTCGGTAAAAAATATAAAGACGTTTTTGAGTCGGGATATCTTCAGAACCTTATTTATAACGACCGTCCTGTGCTTTTTCCTCTTTTATCTCAGCAGTTTTTTCTCAAACGTTATCTTGAAAAGAAATACGATTCACTCGTTTTTTTCATTGAACTTCAGCAAAAAACCGAAAAACCGATTTTTATTTTTCCTCATATAATTTTCTGGAACAGAAATCCGGAGCGCACTTCGAAAATTTTGAAATTCAGTCCAACCGGTAATATTGGACTTATCCGCGGTATTTTAAATTCAGCAACACCGTCCTACGCGACAATCATTGATCCCGTAAATATTAAAGAATTCATTTCGAAATATCCGCCGGAAAGTTCCTTTGTAACGGCACTTCGTCTTCGAGATGAACTTTTAAATTTATATCACACTGAAAAGCGTATTGTACTCGGTCCTGTTTTGCGGTCCAAAAGCGAAATGATGGAAATGGTTCTTTACCATAAAAATGTTTTGAACCGCATTGATGAACTTTCCAAAGATGATAATAAAAAATTGCGTAAATATAAACAGAAAGCGTATCGGTATTATAATGAAATTGCCGCTGATTTCCGCATTGGTTATGTTAAGTTCTGGGAGCATATTCTTGATTGGATGTTTAAAAAAATATTTTCAGGTATAGAATATGACGTAAACTCGCTCGAAACAATACGAGAATCGTCGCGGAAGGGACCTCTCGTATTTGTACCGTGTCACCGAAGTCACATGGATTATCTCATTCTGTCATATTTGTTTTATAAAAATAAAATTACTCCGCCTCACGTGGCGGCGGGAGCAAATCTTTCATTTTTTCCAATCGGAAAAATTTTCCGGCATTCGGGAGCTTTTTTTCTCCGAAGATCATTTAAAGGCCTGGATCTTTATCCTTACGTGTTCCGGCAGTATATTAAAACGCTGGTTCATGAGTCATTTCCAATAGAATATTTTATTGAAGGCGGTAGAACCAGAACCGGCCGGTTGATAATGCCGAAATTCGGTATTACCAATTTTCTTCTCGAAGCAGTTGATGAGGGATACAGTGAAGATTTATTCTTTGTTCCAATTTCAATAAACTATGACCGGGTTCTCGAAGAAAACTCCTATGTGAAAGAATTAAAAGGAAAAGATAAAAAAAAGGAAACCTTCGGCGGTGTTTTAAAAAATTTGAAAGTGCTTGATCGCGATTACGGAAAGGTATATCTGAATTTCGGTGAAATTTTTTCTTTAAAAGATATTGAAGAGAAAACTGATGTTGCAAAAAGAAGTCAGGCGATCGGCAAAAAAGTAATCCGCAGAATTAATCGTGTTGTTCCTGTAGGTCCGGTATCAATAGTGACCGCCGCAATGCTTATTCTTTCAAAAAAAGGTTTTGATAAACAGCTTCTTGAAATTACAGTGATAAGACTATATCGCAAACTTAAAAAAGGAACCGCGCTTTTCGTGTCTGAAATCATGGATGAATCAATGCTTCACAGGCAGATAGACCGTGTAATTACAATGTACTTGAATGATTTCATTATTGAAGAAGTTAAAATGGATGATAAACAGGCGCTTAAAGATGTATATTCTTTACGTGAAGAAAACAGAGCTCGAATTGCATTTTATAAAAATACAATTTCTCATCATTTTCTTGATCTTTCTATTTTATGCTGTTCAATTGTAATGAGTTCCCGCCAGTTAAATTTTTCAAAAGAAAATATTAAAATTAATTATTTTGCTCTAGTTAACATTCTTGAAAATGAATTCATATTTGATGATGAGATCATGGATTTCGATAAAATTTTTTCGGATTGCTGCTTCAGTTATCTTCAGGAAGAAGGAGTTGTTAAAATTAATGATGAATCAGTTGAAATAATTGAATCAATGATGCCGCGTATTTATGAATATTCAAGATTCATCACAGATATTTTTGAATCATACTATATCGTTTTTAAAATGATTAAAGATTACGGAAGAAAAACAATTACAAAAAAAGATTTGATACTTGAAATAAGAAAATCAGGAATGAAGGAATATATTACAGGAAATATCAGTGTATCCGAATCTCTTTCAACTGCCAATTACAATTCAGCTGTTAAAAAAGCGGTTGATCTTGGAATTTTAGAAGAGGATTATAAATCAAAAAGGTACAGTGTAATTCATGTGCGTGACACAAAAAGTATTGAACCCATGTTAAAAATTCTTAAAGATATTGTTAATATATGAGGATGGCGTTAAACCATCCTCCTTCTTTTTTCTAATCTTACAAGAGCTCCGAGATGAACTTTGTGTCCAGTAAATTTAGCATCATCTTCTAATGCTGAGTATTCATATAGATATTCAGCAAAAATTTGAACACTTAAAACCGGAAGAGGAAGAACTCCAAGGCTTAGTCCAAATCCGCCGTAATAAGATTTAAACATTTCCGAATTCTCTTCACTGTTCTTGTCGACAATCACATCTGTTTTTTCATAAATGGAAACTCCACCGCGCATATATGGGTGGATTGGCAGCAGAGGAACGTTCAGAGTTAAAAACCCGTCAAGTCCGTATGTTGTTTTGTTGAAATCAACAGGTTCCATGTCGCCGCTGATTTTCAATTCGCCTTCAAGCGGAGAATACTGCGCAAATCCGCCAATTCCATAGCCGAAAATAATGAACTCATTATAAAAATGAGCTCTGAATCCATAACCAAAACCTTGAACTGATTCCGCGTCAATTTCAGAAATTTCTCCTGCAAAAGAATAACCGCCGTAAACTTCGGCATTTACCAGCGCGAATGCAGAAACTGGCAGCAGAAATATCACAAGTAAAGCTGCAAAAATAAATCTTTTCATAATTCCTCCTGATTTGTATCACTTTGATAATCTAATACGTAATTTCAATAATGTCAAATTTAATTTCATTGAGCAGATGCGGCTAAACAAGTAATGAGAAGGAATTTAGCCGTTTATTAGGGCAACAGTTACGCCGTCGCCGCCCTCATCGCTTTCACCCGGACGGAAATTATTTGTATAGGCGGATTGTTTTAAATGTTCACGGACAGCTTCCTTCATTGCACCTGTTCCATGTCCGTGAATGATAATGATCCTGTCGATTTTTTTTAATAGCATAGTGTCAATTTCTTTTTCAAGAAATAAAAGAGCATCCTCGACTCTTTTTCCGCGCAGATCAATTGTGTTATATGTTGTCTGCATTGTAAAAGGAATTTCCAATTTTGAATTATTCTTAGCTTTATATTTCACCGATGCGGCTGCCGCGCTCGCGTTAGCTTCATTGTTAGGCTTATAAAGCATCTCGCTGAAATTATATCTCGCTTTCATTATTCCCAGAAGGACTTCAGCTTTTTTATTTTCCTTGTCGAAACCTATCAGTTTGCCTTCCTTGTCCAGAGTTTTAATGTAGATGAAATCCCCTGATTTAGCCTTATTTCCGTCAAACGGATAAAACCCGGTTTTGGTTTTTTCATTCTGAACATCAGCGACTTTTTTTAAAACATCGGCTTCAGTCTTAAGCAGCTCTTCATTGAGAGTGGAAGATTCATTCAGATTCATTTTACGAAGATTTTTCATGTGAGCTGAAACCTGTTCTTTGAATGATCTGAGATTGTCAAGGAATTCGATTCCTTCCATTTCTTTAGTGTGCTTGATATTTACGGAAAGTTGTTTGTTGAGCTTATCGAATTGGATTCTGTCCTCTTCAATTCTGGCATTTAGTTCTTTTGTTTTAGTTTGTTCGTCCATTAAATTTATTTCGAGCTTATGCAGTTTTTCTACCAGTGATTCAACCGATAATTCATTCTGCCCAAGCCGGTTTATGGCACGCATAATTATTGATTCGGGAATGTTATATATTTTCGCTATTTCAAGAGTGTAGCTTGAACCGGGTATGTTCATGTGCAGTTTATATGTCGCGGATAATGTTTCAGTGTCAAATGATACTGAAGCATTCGCGAAATCATTGTTTTCGATCGCGAGTGAAGTCATTTCAGGGTAATGGGTTGTCGCGATTATTTTCGCTTTCTTCAAGACAAGTTCTTCCAGTATGGACGCGGCAAGCGCGGATCCCTGACGCGGATTAGTTCCTGACATGATTTCATCAAGCAGAATGAGGGTATTTTCATCCGCGGATGAAAGCATAACTTTAATTTTTTCAATTTGCCCGGAAAAAGTTGAAAGTGACTGGCTTAGATTCTGATCATCGCCGATGTCAGTCATTATTTCATTGAAGCATCCGATTTCGCTGTCAGGTGAACATGGAACCTGAAGTCCATGTTTGGCCATGAGAAGAATGAGCCCTGTTGTTTTTAAAAGAACTGTTTTGCCGCCTGTATTTGCTCCGGAAATGATGATGCATTTTTTCGTCTTTCCAATTTCAATATCATTCGCAATGACTGTTTCCTGATAAATCTGCAGCAGCGGATGTCTCGCGCTGTAAAGATTGATATATGGTTTATCTGAAACTGTAAATTTATTTCCTTTAATTTCATTGCTGAATTTTGCCGCGGATTTTATTACATCGAGAAAAGTAATTATTTCATGATTATGGAGCAGTTCTGATGAATATTTGCCGATTTCGATTGTAAGTTCATGCAGTATTTTTTCAATTTCATTTTCAAATTTATTCCTGCTAAGCACGAGTTCAGTATTGAGATGTGACAGCGATTCAGGTTCAACATACAGTGTCGAACCGCTTGCTGAAACATCCTGAACACTTCCTTTGATTCTTCCTTTCATGTTTGCCTTGATTAAAATGACGTAACGGCCATAGCGAATATCGTGAATTTTCTCCTGAAAAACAGCATCCAGATTTCTGTCAGCGTACATTTTATTTATTTTTAAAACAATTTCATTTTTAATCGAGTCTATCTTTTCCTGAAGTTTCAATACGGCAGGATATCTTTTCAAATTTAATTCACAGTTATCAGTTATAGATTCGATTAAAAGAGTTTCAAGTTCTAATAATTTTTCAATATTTTCCGAATGATTGATTAGAATGGGGAAATATTCCGAATTAGATTTAATGAACTTTTTAATGCGGTTATATCCGATTAAACTCTGTCTTACGTCGAAAATTTCTTCGAAATTAAGCGCGCTGCCTTTCGCGGAACGCCTGCAGATGTCCCGAATATCGCGTATTCCAGAAAAATGAAACTGCAGGTTCTCAAGAAACGCGTTTTTTATTTCTTCGATGGCATTAATTCGTTCAATTATTTCTTCTTTTGAAAAAAGAGGTAAAAGCGAAATGTATTCTTTGCCGGCGTGTGTCTCGGATTTGTTAATCAGAAGATCAAGAATTTTATTCCACTCAAGGGCTGTTTTCGCATCATCAAATTTCATTTTTTACCGGCATAAAGAATTTTTTTTATTATAAAAGAACTTTTAAAAACTATATTTTTGATCTTCCCTTGCGGGTTCAAATATTGATTTTGGAGCTTTCCATAATTATAACATCTCAGAGAGCGGTATTTTGTCAAAAGAAAATTTTTTTTAACACGCATGCCGCAGAATAATAATCTGCTTTTGATTTTCATTCATTTTCTCCTTGTCTGATATAATGAAAAAAATAACTTGCTTATGCAGCGTGATTTTGATATTTTGATGTCATTAACTGCGGATAGTAAAATAGAAAAATAGGGGAGTTTATATGGATAAAAGTGTTAAAAAAATTCCTATGGCGTTTTTGATTGTGATGGTTTTTTATCTGTTAAAAATTCTTTCCGGCATAATTTTACCTCTAGTGTTGGCTCTTTTGTTCGCGGTTTTATTCCAGCCTCTGATTTTTAAACTTGAAACAATGAAAATTCCGAAAAAAATGATAATTCCGGTTATTTCAGTCTTATCTCTGGCCATCATATTCATAATATTTAATATATTTTTTCAATCAATCGGAGAAATATTTTCAGAACAGGAATACATAGCCGAACGCCTTTATGTAAAACTCGAGCAATTTCTCATTTTTATAAATAATAATCTCTCTTATGATCTTGATATTAAATCAGTTATCGCAGGAATTAAGAAATTTTTTGATCTTTCTTTTGTGTCTAAAACAGCGGGTAACATTGCGGTGTCAATCAGCAGTTTCACCGGCTCATTCATAATGTTTGCAATATATTACGTCATTCTTCTTTCCGGGATGTCGAATTATAAATCATATTTGAATTATGTCGGCGGACTTGAAAAAGGAAAACATCTTGTTGAAGGTTATGAAACGATACAGAAATCAATTTTTTCATATTTAATCATTAAAACCTTAATCAGTTTAATAACCGGTGTCGCTGCAGGTCTTGTATGCTGGGCGCTTGATATTCGCTTCGCACTGATTTTTGGACTGCTGACGTTCATGCTGAATTTCATACCGACTCTTGGGTCGATCATTGCGACTTTTCCGCCTGTGATAATGGCGCTTGTGCAATATGATTCAATTTTTTTCCCGCTGATTCTTCTTTTGTCGCTTATTGTGATTCAGCAAACAATGGGAGTTATCATTGAACCGAAAATCGTCGGCGACAGGCTTAAAATTCACGCAATAATAATAATTTTAGGTCTTGTTTTTTGGAGTTACATCTGGGGAATTCCAGGAGCGTTTCTTTCAGTCCCGTTCATGGTAATCATGAAATTAATTTGTGAAAATTTTGAAAGTTCCAAAGTTATCGCAAGAATGATGAGTGTTTCAAGCAAAGCAGCTGATATAGAGCTAGAAACATCCAAAGAAGTTTAGATTTGACTGCATAGACAATTCATGCATTCGAAAATGACATGAATTGTTTCTATCGTGCCGGTTACTCATAATCAGTGTCACGGCTCAGGCTGCTTATGCGGCACTTGAATTGTTTATGAATGAATTTAAAAATTTATATTACTAAATCAACGATTGTACTTCCCCAGTTGGCACCATCATTGCTGAATTTAATAACCCGTTTATCTTTTGAAAGATATTGCTGAACAATGTGTTTCTGCACGGATTTTCCTTTCCCGTGTATAATTTTTACTCTGCCGATTTTCCTCTCAATATTGAAACCAATGAATTCGTTTACTATGAACTCAGTATCTTTCGGCGAAAAGAAATGCAGGTCAATTTCGTGCGATAAATCAATGTTATTTATCTGGTCCATTTTTCAATCTCCATGCTTAATAATCACAGGGACGGTAATTTTTCAATCAAATTTCGCATGGCTGCGATAATGTTACTGCTTGACAAAATCGGCACGCGTAATCATTTAAAGGAATTTCGGATTTTTAATTAGGATAGCAGAATGTATGTAACAAAACTTAATAGATTAACAAATACTGAAATTGATGATCTAATCAGACGGGCTGAAGAAATTACTCTGACCGGCAGCTGCTGCCCGCGAAAATGCGGAATAAACAGGGAAAAGAATCCGCCTCCATGCGGCGCGGTGCCTGATAAAATGAAAATAGCATCAATCGCGAAACATATGGGCGAAGAACCTCCGGTAAGCGGAATAAAAGGCGCTTGTAATGTTTTTTTCAGCGGATGCACAATGAAGTGCGTTTTCTGTCAGAATTTTCCTTTTTCGCAGCTTCATAACGGAAAGGATTATTCGATTGATGAGTTCTGTGAAAAATTATTGAAATATCAAAGCAGGGGAGTTCATAATATTAATCTTGTAACATCAGATCAGTATCTTCTTCTTGTGTTGAAGTCTTTAAAGCAGTTGAAAACTGAACTTCACATTCCGATTGCTTATAACTGCAGCGGATATCATACCCCTGAACTATTATCCATAGCCGACGCATTTACCGATATTTATCTTTATGACATGAAATATTACGCTTCAGATGCAGCTGAAAAATATTCCGGCGTTAAGAATTATAGTTCAATTTCACGGCAGGGCGCAGAATATATACTTTCCAAAAATGATTGCTGGATAGAAGAAAATGGCATTTTGAAATCAGGTGTAATTTTCAGGCATCTGGTACTCCCGGGTAATTCAGATGATTCGATTAATCTAATCAAATATGCAGGTGAGCTGAAAAAAAAATATGCGCATTTCAGAGTGAGTGTCATGTCGCAGTATTTTCCAGCCTATAAAGTCAACGACGGGAATGATTATGCCGAGTTAAAAAATAAATTATCTGTTTATGAATATGATGAAGTAATGCGCGAAGCAGAACTTCAATGTCCTGATGGATGGTTTCAGGAATTAAACGCGGATGGCGGCTGCTGACTACCAGACGAAATAAATCGGATCGAGCGAAGAGCCATGACGTTCAATATAAAGATGAAGATGCGGTCCAGTTGATTTACCGGTTGAACCAACAAGCGCGATAACATTTTCGGTAGTAACAAAGTCGCCGGTTTGCACAAGTATTTCACTGCAATGACCATAAAGAGAAACATAACCGTCTTCGTGAAGAATTTTAACCGTGTTGCCGAAGCCGTCACGCCATCCGGTAAATGAAACGATTCCTTTTTTCACTGGTTTAATCGGCGCGCCCATTCTATTGTTAATGTCAAGACCGTCATGAAATGTCGGGGCACCCGAAAAAGGATCGGATCTTACGCCGTACAATGATGTGAAATTTCCGTGTAATGGAGCAATAAATTCCATTTTCTGCTGATAAAGCCCTTCAATGTTATTATTTACGACAAGCGGTTTTTGATCTTTAAGGAAGACAAGACGCATGTTGTCACGGCAGAAAAGTTTAAAAATGTTAATGCTGAAATCGCCTTTAATGTTATCCGATTCAATGTTCATGAGTTCAGCCATGATCTCCGCGTCATTATTGTCATCGCAGGCTACAAGAGTACCGTCGGCACTTGGAACTACGATTTCATCTCCTTCAACGGCAAGAAGATCTTTCAGTGTTGGATTTGCTGCAATCAGAGTTTCAATTGTAATGCCGTTCATTAGCGCGACATCCCAAAGTGATTCACCGCTTGAAAGTTTGTGGACATGAAGTTTTACTCCAATGTCATATGGATAACTTTTAATTAGTTTAATGTATTCATTGTTATCAGTAAAGATTGGAAAACCCTGTTTGACGTAAAAACTCTTGGAATTGACATCAATTTCATCTGTAATAACATCCATAATTATGTTGATTATTAAAAATAGAGCTAAAAAAGATCCTCCTGAAATAATGACGACCTTTTTTAACAGATCAAGATTAAAACGTGATATTGGAATTCCATTCATTGTTTTTTTCCTAATTTTGATGATATTTCTGCAGCTTCAATAACGGCATCCATGATTATGCCGGAAAATGCCGCGCGCTCGAGTTTATGAACAGCAGCGATTGTACTTCCGCCTGGAGATGTTACTTTGTTTCTGAGTGAAATTGGTTCGTCAGCGCTTTGCATAACCATTTCCGCGGCGCCTTTGAGAGTCTGCGCGGCAAGAAGCACTGAATCGTTTCTTGAAAGACCAAGTTTTACGCCTGCGTCAGCCATTGCCTGAATAAACGTAAATCCATAAGCAGGTCCGCATCCCGAAACAGCAGTTACCGCGTCGAGATGTTTTTCTTCTATGATTAACGTTTTGCCGACAAGACTGAAAATTTCTTCAGTAACTGCGAGGTCGGCGCTGTCGATATTTTTATTGTGAGAAATAGCGGTCATTCCTTCGTTTATAAGAGCAGGCGTATTCGGCATTACGCGCACGATTTTATATTTACTTCCAAGTGTTTCTTCAATCAGTGATATCGTAACTCCTGCGGCTATCGATATGATTATTGCGTCTGATTTTAGCGCTGATTTTATCTGAGCGCAGACATTTTGCACAATTGCAGGTTTTACCGCGATAATAATTATGTCTGATTTTGAAGCGGCGGCTTCAGCGGATTCGCATCCGGTCAGGTGCGTCGCGAGCGATGCGGTTTTTTCGCTGTCTTTGTCATATCCGAATATGGATTCAACGGGAAATTTT
>JBFZEW010000190.1:0-5110 GCA_041306665.1 Spirochaetota bacterium
TTAGAACCTGTCCTCCAGGAGCAAATCTTTCAAGTATTACCAGATCAAGTCCGGATCTCATTCCATAAATTCCTGCAGTCATTCCAGCCGGTCCTGCGCCGATTATTACAAGTTCTTTCATCTGTAAACCTCTAAATGAATATATGTCAATATATGAAA
This sequence comes from Spirochaetota bacterium, assembly GCA_041306665.1. GTDB lineage: Bacteria > Spirochaetota > UBA4802 > UBA4802 > JAFGJZ01 > JAFGJZ01. The sequence goes on from JBFZEW010000190.1 coordinate 160, forward strand.
TAAGGATGAAAATGTCAATTAAAAAACATCGTAAAATCGTAATAATACGATATATAAAATTATTATTCCTTTCATATCAAAAATAGTTTTTATAAAATCAATGTTAAAAAAAAGTGCCGTTACTGGCGCAAAAAATTCACTGCTTTGAAAACAGTTACAGGATTACTTCTGAAATTAAGATTCATGTTTTTCATGTGCGAATCCTGATAATAAATACAGCGATATATCTGACGATAATCAACTTGGATTTGTCTGCTACAAAGACTCTTATTTTCATGTTGCCGAAGTTTATGAATGTAATTACAGCTGTGAAGCGTGTGTCGAAAATTTTTTCCTTTTGATAAGCGGTGAATTTCCAATACCCTTGGTATGTTTTTTGCGCATCGAAAATTCTGATACTGCTGTAAGAAATCTGCCGCTATCGCCGGAAGTTAGGTGAAACATGCCAGCTTGCTGTTTTCCCCGTGCTATTATAGTTTCAATAATTATAATATTTGTTTGACTTCAAAATTCGGCCTTTATAATAAATACCATATAAATTAAGGGAAGATACCGGAAAACATTAAATGGATTCTAAATTTTTAAACACATTAGATGTAGTGGCAGTAAATAGCGAGATGAAATATATTCCAAATGGCGAAATTATTTTACATGATGATCGAATTAACCATAAATGGAATGTCAAAATACAGTCATTTTATCTTGCTCAATTTCCGGTTACTCAAGATTTGTATTTTGCAATTACACGAAAGTCTCCATCATTATATAAAGGAGAAAGAAAACCCGTTGAAACAGTTTCATGGATTGATGCGGTAAATTTCTGCAATTTACTTTCGGAAAAATTTGGTTATGAAAAATTTTATTCCATAACAAAGGAGAATATTTATATTGCGAATGAAGGAGAATCCGATGGTTTTCGGCTTCCTACTGAAGCAGAATGGGAGTATGGATGCAGAGCAGGAACTACGAAGCCTATTTATGGGGAAATAGATCGTATTGCATGGTATAAAGATAATTCAGATAATCAAACTCATGACGTTGGAAAAAAAGAGCCGAATTTGTGGGGACTTTATGATATGTTGGGAAACGTTTGGGAGTGGTGTTGGGATATTTATGATGAAAAAGTATATGGTTCTTATCGGGTTTTTCGGGGCGGCGGATGGTCCGATCCAGCTAGAGGCTGTTTAGCTCCAAATCGCCGCAGGAGTCATCCGACATTTCAAATTGAAGATCTTGGATTCCGTATTGCTCGATCTATAAGATGAATATCAGCTGCGTTTTAATGCGCCTCTTTCCGGTTTAATAATCAATTTGCAGGTGAGAAAGATAACAAAGTTATGCAGCGATGGATAGAGATGATCAATATTCTGTATACTGTCATTCAAGCAGATATGCGAGATGTCGACATCCTTAACTTGTACCTGAAAAAAGCTGCACTAAACCATTGATCATATATGCCTTGTTTTAAGTTTTTTTAATTCATTTTAAAAAAATCTTTACAAGATAACACTAACTTACAAAATTAAAAAAAACGGCAATGGTGATGACATGGGAGAAAAAATAAAATATCAAAATCTTAAAATCGAGGTTCCGGATAATCCGGTTGTTCTTTTTATTGAAGGAGATGGAATTGGTCCGGACATATGGAACGCGACCCGGCTTGTTCTCGATGCTGCAGTCGAAAAAGCATATTCCGGTAAAAAGAAAATTGAATGGCTAGAAGTGCTAGCCGGTGAAAAAGCATTTAAGAAAACAGGGAGCTGGCTTCCTGACGAGACTCTTGAAAAAATCAAAGAATATAAGGTTGCCATTAAAGGACCTTTGACAACACCCATCGGCGGAGGAATCCGCAGCATAAATGTCGCGCTTAGACAGAAACTTAAACTTTTCGCGTGTGTCCGTCCAGTGCGTTATTTTTCGGGAGTCCCGTCTGTGCTGAAAAATCCTGAGAATACTGACATGATCATTTACCGCGAAAATCTGGAAGATCTTTACATGGGAATTGAATGGGAACAGGGCACACCTGAATGTCAGAAAGTAATCAGCATGTTGAACAGGGAAATGGGAACGGAAATTCCCGGCGATTCAGGAATCGGAATTAAGCCGATTTCGATTACTAATTCGAAAAATCTCATCCGCGCTGCTATTCAGTATGCGATTGATAATAACAAAAAATCGGTAACGCTCATGCATAAAGGCAACATCATGAAATATACTGAAGGCGCTTTTAAAAAATGGGGCTATGATCTTGCTAAAGAAGAATTTGCCGGAAAAGTAATTTCCGAAGATGAATTGTGGGAAAAATACAATGGTGTTCATCCTGATGGAATTGTTGTATTAAAAGACCGTATCGCTGACGCGATTTTCCAGCAGGTTCTTCTCCGTCCTCTTGAATATGACGTCATCGCGACACCTAATCTTAACGGCGATTACATTTCTGACGCGCTTGCTGCGCAGGTCGGCGGTCTTGGCATTGCTCCAGGAGCGAATATTGGCGCCAATGAGGCGATATTCGAAGCAACTCATGGAACTGCACCGAAATATGCTGATCAGGATAAGGTTAATCCGGGTTCATTGATTCTTTCAGGAGAAATGCTGCTTAGATTTTTAGGCTGGAAAGAATCCGCGGATCTTGTCGTTAAAGGTCTTGAAAAGACAATTGAGCAGAAAAAAGTAACCTACGATCTTGAACGTCAGATGGAAGGCGCAACTCTTCTGAAGTGTTCGGAATTCGGAAAAGCTATCATCGGCAACATGTAGCATTGCACTTTTTGAACACATAAGGGAACGTCAAAAAAGTAATTTTATGATGTTCCCTTATTGAATTTATTCTTATAGGACATTATCTTGAAAAAAATATTAAAATACGCGGGAATTGCCAGTGTTGTATTTCTTCTGCTGATAGCGTTGAGTGCCATACTGCTTTTAAAAGACGGATTCAAAAGTCTTTCGATATCTGAATATCAGGTTCCTGAGCAAAATTTTTTATCATGGGAAAATGTTTTCGCGAATCCTTCCGCAATCGAGGTTATTGCGTATAATACTGCTATCATGGAAGGCGACAGATATCCTGAAACTGACTTAAATTTTCCCGACAGAAATGCAGGATATGATGTACGCGGTTACATCATCCGTTCGGAAAAACACGGTGATTTTTTAATTGATACGGGATTGGATGATTCATTTTTCACGAACCCTCCGCATGGAAATTCACCTTTATTGATAAAATTTTTTTTGAATGCCGTCGGCAATACTAAATTTACTTTATACGAGGAAAATAATATCGCAAAATCGCTCAAACAATACAAAGTAAAACCATCAGCCGTATTTTTTACGCATTTACATTTCGATCATGTCGCGGGAGTTCCCGCTTTAGCCGATGATATTAAACTTGTAATGGATGAAAAAGAAATTAATTTTGAAAACAAAGCAGTTTCACTCAATAGCTATTTTAAAGGTAAAAGAAATTTTAATGTTTTAAATTTCGCAAAAGGCAAAGACATGCCGGTCATTGGCAAATGCATTGATGTTTTTGGCGATGGTTCTTTCTGGGCAATCAGCACGCCAGGGCATACTTCGGGGCATGTATCATACATTGTAAATTCAAAAAATGGAATCGTGTTTATTTCCGGAGACGCGGTATTTTTCAATAATTCTCTTAAATATAATCTTGGACACAAGAAATATGACCGTGATTATGACAATGCCATGCGCACACGTTTGAAAATAATTGATTTTATTAAAAAATATCCGCTTGTTAAAATTTATCCCGGTCATGAATCCGGAATAACTTCCTTGGACAAGTAATTCTTTTTACTGAATGATCGGCATTCGGCTTGATGATAATGTAATTAGATGTCAAAGCGTACATTAGAAAATCATCAGTCATCTTGAGGTTTTAAGATTCAGCTAATCGCGGAATTACGCGTGCTTGATCCTTTTTCTGAACATGCAATGCCTTGTCCATGGAAATTGTAATTGTCGAACTTGTTTCCCTGCTGCTTCGCGAGTAAACGCTGTGTTATATTCTTGTATATTCTAAAACAAACCTTTTAATTTTACTATAAGTTTTGAAGCAAATTTAATAAATTTTTCATTGATTTTTTTACTTATAGATTGTATTATATTTATATTGAATACGGAACGGTCCATTTGAGTATTCGCACATATGGCTTTTATAAACAAAGAAATCTTTCCGGTATTCTATAGAGACATAATTCGTCTTACTTAGCGCCTATCAGGCAGGAGTGTCCCGTTTCCGCAAAGATCTCAAAACGGAACACCCCACTGAGAATATAATCCGCTTCGGCACGGGAATTTATCCCGTGCCGTTTTTTTATATTGTAAAAAACACTTGTCAATAAATTTATCGGCATGGTACATGCAATTAGATTAATTAAAGGTGCATATTTTGAAACATTTTTACGTAATTGAAAATATTAAAGTCAGCGCAGGTGCAGCGGATTTCAGTTTCCAGAAATTTATTCGTGATAAATATCGAATTGACGTTGCGCGTCTGACTATTGATAAAAAAGCTATTGACGCAAGAAATAAAGCGTCAATAAACATCATATACCGCGTAATAATCGAGGTAAATTCAGCCATTGATAAATCGCTAATGGACAAAAACGTCCAAGTTTATATTCCTTCTGAAATATTAAAAATCCAAAATAAAAAACGCATGGAAAAAATTATTGTTATCGGAGCAGGTCCGGCCGGGCTTTTCGCGGCGCTGCGTCTGATTGAACATGGATTTAAAGTGTGTATTCTCGAAAGAGGGAAATGCGTTGAAGACCGTGCTGCTGACGTTAAACTAATGAATGATTCCGGAATATTGAATTCTGAAAGTAATGTGCTTTTCGGTGAAGGCGGTGCAGGAACATGGTCAGACGGTAAACTTACAACACGCATAAATAAACCCGGAATAGATTGGTTTTTTTCGAAGATGGTT
>JBFZEW010000191.1:0-4208 GCA_041306665.1 Spirochaetota bacterium
GCATTTCCATTTATCTCCCTTAGTTTTTTTCTGGTAACCCGTAAGTCTTCCGGTAATTAAAATATTGAAATTCAAATGATGATGACAATACATAAAAATTTAAACTACCAGCTGTCTTTAAATTATATTAAATTTTGCGATAATTTCAGTTAATCGGCCATCTAATATTTGGCTGACATTTAAACTTGTTTGATGCATGGGATTCTCCAAATTAGTATTCTCATATATATAACGAAAATGGATGGAAAAAATTTAAAACTTTTTCCATAATAATGGAAATTTTTTACTAAATACATCATAATTTCATAAAGTTAAAAAGTGTAATAAAGTATCCCGGAATTAGAATTTTTATAAAATATTTATTGTAAAATAGTCTCATATCGACATTATTAATGTATATGAAGATTGATTTATTAAAACATAACAGCACTGCCTGGGACAATGAAGTTGACCGTAAAAGTGAATGGACAATTCCTGCTACGCGCGAGCAGATTAAAGAAGCTTTTTTAGGAAAAATATTGATTAAACTTACACCGGTTAAATATGCCCCGACAGAATGGATTGGCGAAGTTAAAAATAAAAATATTCTCTGTCTGGCTTCTGGAGGAGGTCAGCAGGGGCCAATATTGGCTGCAGCTGGAGCGAATGTTTCAGTGCTTGATAATTCCATTAAACAGCTTCAGCAAGATAAGTTTGTTGCAGAAAGAGAAAATATTAAACTGGAAACAATAATCGGGGACATGCGTAATCTTGAAATGTTTTCAGACTCATTTTTTGATATAATCATCAATCCGGTCAGCATTCAATTTATTGAAGATGTTCAATCCGTTTGGAGCGAATGCGCCCGCACATTGAAACCTGGTGGAATTCTTTTATCAGCTGCCATTAATCCGTTGATTTATATTTTTGATTATTCGGATTTTATGAATAAAAATTATGTTCTAAAATACTCTATTCCTTATTCTGACATTGATACTTTTTCCGATAATGAAAAACAAAATTTTATAGATAATAAAATTCCTTTCGAATTCGGGCACTCAATTGAGGATATTATTCAGGGACAAATCAGCTGCGGATTCACAATTAATGGATTTTATGAAGATAATAACGGCGGAAAATCTGATATTGATAAATATATAAACAGCTATTTTGCTTTATCCGCTGTAAAAGCGTCTTTATAACCTGCTTTTTTTCAAGTATTAATAATTTTACATACAGAAACAGTGTTTTATTTAATAAATACCGCTTCATTAAAATAATTTCTTGACGTTTTATGTATATTTAATATGTAATTATTATCGATCAAACTAAAAATGAAGATGAAATAAATGATTAATCAAACTTCTCAATTGTCATCAAAACTTGAATCTGGTGAAGCAATTAAGCTCACTTTCTATAATCATAACAGAAATGTTACAAGGTTTATAAACTCGCTTTTTTCTAAAATTTTGTCTAAAAATGATCTCTCATTTCTTCAGAGTACAATTGAAACAATCATACGTGAGATGATCGTAAATGCCGTAAAAGCGAATTCTAAAAGAGTGTACTTTAAGCGTGAAAATCTTCTTATTGAAAATAAAGATCATTATGTTCTAGGGATGAAAACATTTAAAGAATTTATCGTTACTAATCGAGAAACTATTGATAAAGAATTAAAAGATCACGGCTATCATGTTGATATCCTCATTAAAAAAGAGGATAATGGAATTAAGATCCGTGTTCAAAATAATGCGCCCATTTTACCTGAAGAACTTGAACGTGTTAAAAAACGCATAAATGAAGCAAAAAAGTACAACAACTTTGCTGAAGCATGCATGGGTGTTTCCGATGATACTGAAGGCGAAGGATTTGGCATTCTTCTTACAATTCTATTTTTGAGAAATTCCGGTATCGGCGAAAATTATTTTAAAATCCAGGCTAATGATAAACTGACTCAATCAGAGTTTTTTATTCCTTATAAGTTAACGCCTGTTGAATTAACTTCCAACATTAAAAATGAAATTCTTGATGAAGTTGAAGAGCTTCCCACTTTCCCTGAATATATTAATGAACTGCAGGAACTTTGCAGCAACCCCGATGTCTCTATTAAACTCCTTGCCGATAAAATAAAATTTGACCCTTCACTGAGTGTATCTGTTTTAAAACTTTCTAACTCGGCGGGATTTATTTCCGGGAAAAGAATTGAAGAACTTGATGATGCAATCAAAATTATTGGCATCTCTAATTTAAAAGCAATTCTTATGGCATCAAGCGCGAGGAAAATTTTCGATGATAGATATAAATCTTTCAGAGAAATATGGGAACACTGCAATAAAGTTGCTTTCTATGCGCGAAACATTGCAATGAAATATAAAATGCATTCGATCAGCGACAGAATTTTTCTTGCTGGAATTCTTCATGACATCGGTAAAATCATTCTTTTATCAATTAGTCCTGAACTTTCAGAAAAAATCGCCGACCTTTCTTTTACAAGAGAAATGCGTACATCTACTGTAATTGAAGAAGTTTCAATTGGTGTAAGCCACTCTCAAATCGGTAAACTCATTGCTGAAAAGTGGAATTTCCCTGATTATTTAATTGCTGCGATTGAAAACCATCATAATCCGCTGAATGTCGAAGAAGCGTATAAACCGCTTGTTTATTGTGTTTATCTCGCGAATAAAATTACCAACATTGAAGAAGGAAAATTTTTCTTTGAGTACTGCGAAACGGAAGTCCTTGAATATTTTAAAATCAACGATATCAATCAGTTTGAACGGCTTACTATCGCTTTGAAAGAACTCTATGTGAAGCAGAGCACTACTTTTTAAAAAGCAATTTACCCATCAATAAATGTAGAATAATATAAACTCATTGAAAGGAATATTTTGTTTCTTTTTGTCTTATTCTTTCAAAGATGCGCTATTAACGATGAATAATTATTTTTAATGAGAAATCTTAAAATTGACTTAAAATGTTATTGATTGAAAAATCATATTTTTTAATAAAATTATTATTCTTTTTGCAGAATTTATTGAAATTAATTTTATTCCAATTCTGATCACCAAAAACATTAAGATATTTCTGAACATTTGCAGAGGTTATCACATTGAAAATTTGAAGCTGCATTAAAGTTCCTTCGGTCGATGAAAAATCTATCCCATTTTGATAATCATTCAGAATAACCATTACCCATCCGCCGACCATAAAGTGACCGCCGACTGAACAAGCCAGTTCTCCGGTTTTGACTTTTTCAAGTGCATCTGTAGACCAGTTCAGGCCTCCGATAAAAATATCTTTACCGGGAGTTTTCCCCGCGTCAACACAAGCTTTCAACGCGCCAAGGGCCATTGGATCATTCGCGGTCCAGAAGACATTTGTATCAGGATATCGTTTCAATAAACCTGCAGCGGTTTCATAGGCCAGTTGCGTGTCCCATTCGGCATAAGTAATTTGATTTGGTTTAAGTTTGAGTTTATCCATGTAATTAATCATGCCGATTTCTCTTTCAACAGAGGCAGGTGTGGCTCTGTTGCCGTTAATTGCGGAAACACTGATGTTTTGAAATTTCTTTTTAGCAGGTCTGATTGTATTTTCCGCGATTAAATATCCGGCAGTAATGTTATCAGGCACAAGACTGCCAATCCAGTTTACGTAACGTTCGCGAGGATTTTTATGCGCTGCTTTTTGTTCTTTTGTAAGATCATTTAAAATAAGAAAAATTTTTACTCCGGCAGAATCAGCTTTTTTTATCAATGACGGAGCTACAAGTTTTTCATTCACGACGATTATGTAATCAGGAAGAACTTTTTGTTTAAGAACTCTATCCATTATAATTTCTTCATTTACAAATTGACGTTCAGCATAAAAAATATCAAGATCAGCGTTAAAATCTTCAGCTGCCGCTGCCATGAAATTTCCAACCATTGTCCAGAAATCACCGGTAGTTGCATCTATTGAATGTTCCCCTGGATTGATGAACGTAACTTTAAATGAAGGGTTTTTCTGGCGAACTTTTGTCGTAAAAAAAACAACATCTTTAGAGTCTTTTTCAATAGAAATTTTTTGTGGTTCTGATCTTTTACATCCGACAGTAGTAAACACTGCTATAATAAATAGAAATAAGAAATAGTTTTTCACTATATTAACCCTGCTATTTTGTGTTATGTTATTATAATGACGGAGACAAAAAATATCAATAAATAAATGTTGAAATAAATATAGTTTAT
>JBFZEW010000192.1:0-3285 GCA_041306665.1 Spirochaetota bacterium
TTACTTGTTACTTGTTACTTGTTACTTGTTACTTGTTACTTGTTACTTGTTACTTGTTACTTGTTACTTGTTACTTGTTACTTGTTACTTGTTACTTGTTACTTGTTACTTGTTATTTGCATCCTGTGGATACCTTTTCTCGAAAACTTTTCTTTACTTTTCAGCTCATTTTTGAATATAATTGTACATTTTCTCGTTGTCAATATCAGATGCTGATCAAGTATAAATATTTACTGTCTTAAATCCTGATTCCGGCTCCTGCGTTCACATAAAATGAAGTAAAATCATTTTCCATGAATACAGTTATCATTCCAGCTCCTGCTGTAAGCGTAAAATGGTTTATAATAAATCGGAAATCAATTCCTAAATTAAATAGCGGACAAACATCGCTATTCTTCATGTCTGAACCATTATTTTCAGGATCATTAAAAATAATGGTGCTGCTCCATCCGGATCCGGCATAAAAATCCATGTTAGTAAACTCAAAAGGTCTGAAAAATAAATAATAATTTAAAGAACCGGCTTTAATATATCCGGAAAATTTTTCATTACTGTCTTTAGCGTTTTGGGTGTCGTAGTAAATATATTTTGCTCCAATACCGCTTACATTTATCAAAGGAGTTTCTTTAAACAGACCTGCGTCATAAAAAGAATAAATCAGACTTACGCTGGAAATATTATCATTTTTCATGTTATTCATTTTATTTCCTGAATAATAGACATTACCGTAAGTAAATTCAAAATACGTTCCTTTCGCGAAATTATATATTGAACGGTTTAAAAACGGCCTGGAATCTTCCTGGCTTTCTTCATAAAAAATATCATTATAACTTTCTGAAAGCGGTGAAATATTTTCGACTAAAAGAGTTCCCTGCGGTGTAACTACATCATCTCCCTGATAAAGATTTCCCGATGCGGTGCAGTAAGCATAGCTTTTAATAATGATTGAGTCTGAAGCGCTGTCTAATTGAAAAAATCCAAAAACTATAAAATCCGCCTCAGGATGGAAATTTTCCAGCAGAAGATATCTCGCTTCATCATCGGGTGCGAGTATAAGTTCATTTATTCCTTTATTTACCGGCTTGATAGAAATGTTAAACTCACGGTTTTCAACCATCTTTAGCGGAATCTGATCAGCTATTACTTCTGATAAATAATCCAGATTTGAGATTGAGTTTATATTAAGAAATTTATATATAATGACTGATTTTCTGTTTTCCTGCGCGTAACAATTTATTGAAATGAGAAACGCAACAGAAATAAAAGCTGAAATAAATTTTAATCGTTTCATTTTTTTAACCTGTTAATATATTTAATCATGTCGTGTACTCAGCATTTATCTTGACATAATCATAACTCAAATCCGAAGTCAGGAATGTCCAGCCGTAATTATCCTCGTTAAGATCAACTGTAATTGTGTACTCATTGTTTTTGATGACTTTTTCAGCATCTTTAATATTATCGCTCAAAGGAGTTCCTTTGTCAAGAAGTATGACGTCATTAAACAGAATTGATATTTTATCTGGATCGAATTTTGCGCCTGAATATCCCGCGGCGCACGCGATTCTTCCCCAGTTAGGGTCTTCACCGAAAATGGCAGTCTTCACAAGCATTGATTGGGCAATTGTTCTTGAACATAATTTCGCATCGTTTAGCGTTTTTGCGTTTATGCATTTTATTTTAACGCATTTAGTCGCTCCCTCAGCATCTTTGATAAGCATGTAAGCAAGATCAGACATGACTTTGATTAATGCGTCTTTGAATATTGAGACGGCGGCATCATCATTTATATATGTTTCACTTTCAGGAGACAGCAAAATCGCGGTATCGTTTGTCGATGTGTCACCGTCGACCGTAATTGCGTTTAGCGTTGAATCAGCGCATTCTTTGAATAAAATATCCATTGTTTGTTTCGAGACTGGAAAATCAGTAAGCATGAACGCGAGAAGTGTAGCCATGTTTGGGGCAATCATTCCGGCTCCTTTAGAGATTCCGATAATTTTGTATGATTTGTTTCCGTAAATAAAGTCATAAGCCGCAATTTTATTAAAAGTATCAGTTGTCATGATCGCTTTTGAAAAGAAAAAAGCATTCTGTGAAGATTTTTTCGCGCATAATTCAGGAGCAGCATTCAGCATTCGTTCGATAGGAAGCTGTACTCCGATTACGCCCGTTGAGCACTGCAGTATTTTGCTGGAAGGGATATTAAGTTCATCTGAAAGTTTTTTATTCAGACTTTCTGCGTTATTAAGTCCCTGACTTCCTGTTGCAGCGTTTGCATTCCCTGAATTAACTAGTATTGCTCTGATTTTATTGTTTATATTTTTGGATGAAACAATAACCGGAGCAGCTTTTACTCTGTTTGTTGTGAAAATGGCAGTCGCGTTGCATTCTTTTTTGGAATAAATCAACGCGAAATCATCACGGTTCTTATATTTAACTTCTGCTGATACCGCGCTGAATTCAAAGTTGTCGATTATATAATTTTCAGTTTTTTTAATCATTTTTTACCTCAAAATTCTAAATTCATAATTGTTATTGATTGTAATTTACCCGATTTAACTTATGAGTACTTCCCAAAACCAGCATTTGTGCCGATTAGGGAACATTAAAACATCAGTTTTTAGAAGTTTCCTTATTAAAAAAAACATTTTTTGAAATATCACAAGTTTTTCATGTAATTTTCATTGTTTCTTTGTATTAACAAGCTATAAATTACGTTAATTCCCCGTAAAAACTGCTTTTATGTGACTTCATATCCCAACACGCTTTAAAAATTAAATATTCTCGTTTGCTTCTATATTCTTTGCTGAATTCGTAGTATTTGCTATTATATATGTAAACATAGATATCAATTATTTATGAAAAAATAGATTTACTTGAAATTCCTTGAATATTGAATTAGCATACAATAATGACTTGTTTTGAATCAATAAATATTTAATATATTAATAAAAAATTGTTGATTATTAAGCATTTAATTTCTATAAAGGAACAGTGACTTTCTTTTATTTCAAGGAGGAATAGGAGCTGATGATGGATTTAAGTGTAGAAGAACTTCCAAAAGTAACAATAATTAAAGTAAAAGGTGAATTTCACATTGGAAATGTCAATAAATTCGAAGAACTTTGGCATTCACTAGTTGAAAAAAAGCCTGCGGTAATCGCAATTGACTGTAAAGATCTTGAATATATCGATTCATCAGCTATAGGAACATTAGTTAAATTCCTCAATAACGCAATGAGTAAGAAAGTTAAACTGATATTTTTCGATTTAAACAAAGCA
>JBFZEW010000193.1:0-9374 GCA_041306665.1 Spirochaetota bacterium
CTTCCGATCTACATCCAGCGCCTTCTGTGAAATATCAGAAGCTGTCATGTTCAAATCTTTGCGGTTTTTTTTACAGGCAATTGCGATCGCTCCTGAACCGGTACATAAATCAAGAACATCAGCTTTATCCCCGGCTTCATAAATTACCATGTCAACCAGAAGTTCCGTTTCAGGACGAGGAATAAGAACATTTTCGTCAACGAAGAAATTAAGCGAATAAAATTCCTTTTTTTGCAGAATATAGGCGAGAGGTTCGCGTTTTTCCCGTCTTTGAAGTAAAATCTCAATGCGGGATATTTCATCACCCGAAAGTATTCTCGATTTTTCCGTTAAAAGACGGAAACGTTCAATTTCAAGCACATGAGCGATTATTACTTCACTGTCAAGCCTGTACGATTCCACTCCGGCAGACTTTAATCTTTCAGCGCAGAGATTTACAAGCTGCTGCAGTTCCATGCGCTCAGACAACATGCGTTTTTAATAGCTCCTCAATTTCATGCTGAATTAAGGGCTTAACGACCTGATCAAGTTCACCATTAAGAACAGCTTCAAGACTGTACAGAGTAAGTCCGATTCTGTGATCGGTAATACGCGATTGCGGAAAATTATAAGTCCTGATCCTTCCGCTTCTGTCTCCCGAACCGACAAGAGATTTTCTGAGTTTAGATTCGACCTCATGGCGCTTGTTTTCTTCAATTTCGAAAAGCCGCGCTTTCAGAACCTTCAGCGCTTTTGTTTTATTTTTAAGCTGCGATTTTTCATCCTGGCAGGTAACGACCATTCCCGTCGGAATGTGAGTGATCCTGACTGCAGAATCTGTTGTATTTACGGATTGTCCGCCATGTCCGGACGACCTGTATACATCAACGCGAAGATCCTCGTTTCGGACAACGACATCAGTATCTTCAGCTTCAGGCATAACGGCAACTGTTACGGCAGAAGTATGAATTCTTCCGCCTGATTCCGTGGTCGGAACGCGCTGAACGCGGTGTCCGCCTGATTCAAATTTCAAATTATCATAAACGTCTTCACCAGCGAGAAGAAAAATCACCTCTTTAATTCCGCCGATTTCATTCTGACTGTACTCCAGCATTTCGATTTTATAGCCCTTAATATCAGCATAGCGCGAGTACATGCGGAAAAGATCAGCTCCGAACAATGCCGCTTCATCACCACCCGTGCCCGCGCGAATTTCGACGATAATGTTTCTTCCTGAATTAGGATCTTTCGGAAGCAGCATTATCATTAATTCGTTTTCAAGAATTTGAATTTCGCTTTTAAGCCTGTCTTTTTCATCATGCAGCATTGCAAGCATTTCATTGTCTTTTTCAGCGGAAAGAAGCGCGGATGTATCATCAAGCTCCTGCGTCATTTTTAAATATTTATGAAAGTATTCAATAACCGGACGGAGCTGCGAATGTTCCCTGCTGAGCGCGCGCATTTTGTCCTGATTGGAAATAGTTTCAGGGCTGCTCATTTCACTTTCGAGAAACTTAAATCTGTCTTCCGTCTTTCTGAGTTTATCTATCATACCAATACCAAGAAATTAAAATAGCGGCACAAGCCGCTTTATTTGCTCCCGAGAGGATTCGAACCTCCGGCACATAGTTTAGGAAACTACTGCTCTATCCACCTGAGCTACGGGAGCAGATTTATTCCGCAAACATCTGTCTGCGGCGGGAATTCACAAGAGTCTGAAAATTCCTGATGTTCTTGACAATTACTCTGTCATTAAACATTTCAATTTTCCCCAGATTAGTTAAATGTGTCAACGATTTTTGTGTTTCTTCAAAAGACATTCCAGCCCAGTTGGAAATATCCTGCGTAGTAACATTCAGCGTTACAGGCTCAGTAAGATCCAGATTCGAATCAGCTTCTGCGATAAAATTGAAAACATCCATTACTTTAAGCTGCGGATCATTCAGCAGAAGAATCATAAGTCTGCGTTTAGCGTCATAGATTCTTTTTGAAAAAATTACGAGAAGTTTGTACGCAAGCTGGGGATTTCCCTGCAGAAGAGTATCAAAATTGTCGCGGTGAAATTTAAGAACTTTGACGCTGTCAACAGCGACAGCACTTGCTGAACGCGGTTCAGCTTCTAATATTGCCATCTCGCCAAAAACGTCTCCCGGAGACATGATATCAATTGTCTTTTCACGGTTATTAATAATTTTTACGAATCTGACTTTTCCTGAATGAATGAAATAGAATTCATTCCCAGGTTCATATTCGCAGAAAATTATTTCCCCTGGTTTATATTCAACGCCGAATTTCTCAAGAAAATGATTATCAAGTAACATTTAATCCCTCTTATCCGATTTCACTAAGATATTTTCGCGCAGCCTGTGTTGTTTCATCCGAAGGCTGAATAGTTGCTACCTTAGAAAAATAGGCTTTAGCTTTATCATTGCTTCCGGTCATTTTGTAAATCATACCGACATGAAGCAGAGATTTTTTCATAAATTCCGGACTTTCGTTTAATTTAACTACTTCAGAAAACGAGGCGAGAGCTTCTTTGAGTTTTTTAGTTTCAAAAAGACAGACACCTTTAAGGTAAACCGCTTTTGCCGAATCAGCGCCGCTCAGTATTCCAGACATTATAATTGTTTCAGCTTCCGCAAGCCCTTTTGCGAAATTTCTTGCCCGGACAAGATTATTAATGTTATCAAGTATCTTTGTCGCAGAATTTGAAGATGATGTATTTAGAAAATCATCCATTTCACCTAAAATTTCACCGCCCTCAATGTTATCATCAAAATCAAAATCAGTCATGTCATTGGATGGACCGGAGTTGTCATCATCACCGAAACCATCGCCGCTGTCCTGAAAAGTATCCTGGAAACCGGATGATTGATTCGGCAGAGGCGGCATTTCCTGGGATGCATCAGCAATAGGTTTGATGTTTCCCGTCTGAAGATCTTTAATTCTCTGCATTGATGTTGAGGCATGAGTTGAATCGGGATAATATTCCATGTATTTTTTATATGCATAAAGAGCCTGATCGTACTTGCCGGTCTTATAATAATACTCTCCGATTTTAAAGAGCTCTGTTTGAGGATTAACAGTATTTGTTTCACCTAAAACTTCTCTTTCAGCGCGGCCTATTCTTCTGAGTTGATTACTGAAAACACGGAGCATTTTCTTGACTACCTGAACATTGCCAAGCACAAGTTTTTCAAAATCCATTACAGTAAGTACAAGAACAGATGTATCGCCGAAAGTCTGAGCCGTTTCTTCCCGCGGATATTTCCCGAGCGCTGATTTAACGCCGAAAAATTCACCGGGCCTGATCTCTTCTTTAATCTCTTCGCCGCTTTCAGGCTTAAGATAAGAGAGAATTATGCGGCCGCTTTTTAGAATATAGATATATTCGCTTCTATCACCATCAAAATAAACAACTGACCCTGATTTATATGAACGAGCTGTAATTCCTTCTTTAGGACCGGAGTGCGACATAAACTCTCCTTATTGTAAATACTTTAAACCACATATTCAGTATAAAACAAAATTTTAATATAACTTCATTTATTTATCGGCAGATAGAGCATTTGATTTTTAATATTTTACCGGTAAAAAGGGAAATTTCTTATTGAATCCAACAGCTTTGTTAATTCTTTCCAATACGCCTTTTAAATCGCCGATGATAGCTTTATCTTTACCATCAATGTTAAGCAGCTGAACATCGACTTTAAGTTTGCTGAAAAGAGGCAGATACTCAGCGTCGCCATAAACAGGCATTCCTTCAATAACAACAAGTTTAACATCCCTCAAATGAGCATCAGTAACGGATTTATACGGATCGTCATGTTTATTTTCAAATATTGTAATATCGGCAAGTTTACCGGCAGCAATTTCTCCGTTATCATACATGCGGAAAGCTTTCGCGGGATTTTTTGTCACCATCTGAACTATCTGCTTGTCGGAAAGCTCCTCGCCGTATATTCTCTGGTAAAACGCTTTATCGTAACGCATTTCATGGAGAATGTTCAATCCGCCGGACATTGGAGAATCAGTACCGATTGAAACATTGATTTTCTTTTCAAGCAGCATTTTTATATTCGTGGTTTTTTCGAACATGAATACATTTGAATCACAGCACCAGACAACGTTAGCTTTCTTAGCCTTAATTTTATTCATATCATTTTCAGAAAAAGCAATACCATGAATTAAAACTGAATATTCACCAAGACCGCCTTTTTTATCAAGAGTATCAATGTCACGGATAGTTTCATCATCAAAACCTTCGGAAATATGCGTAATGAATGGAATATCATTTTTAATAGATTTTTGATATTCTTCTTCAACACCATCTCCCCAATTAAGCGCAAAGGACGCGATTGAATGAGCCATCGCAAAATTGGATATAACTTTCACAGGAAGCAGATCGAGAAAAGGCTCCTGCACGAAATGCGGAATGTGATCCTGAACACTTGTAACACCTGACACAAGATTTCTGTAACCGCCAAGAAGATATAGATCTCTATTTTCAATCTGCTGACGCTCGCGGTATACAGGCGCACTTTTAAGATCATTGTCCCATGGAAGCCAGTTAGGATAAGGACCATTCCCGACCTTTGGGTAGTAATTACCAAGAAGATGGTCATGAGAATTGATAATACCAGGGCATACTACGCAATTTTCGAAAGAAACCGGAAAGTCAGAAATAACCTTTTTTCTGGAAACTTCTTCAATTCTGCCATCATCTATTACAATAAAGCCGTTATTAATAGAACTGTCAGGTGTTAATATTGACGCGTTTTCAATAGACCAATTCATTGTATAATCCCGTATCCTGTATTCATATTAACTGAAATGATAGCATCAGTAAAATGAATAAAAAGTATATTTATGTTATTATCCACTTAAAATTATAATGAGTCAAGTAAAATTCATCTTGACCGTCATATAACAGAAGCACTAATATTCCATGTAAAATCATAAACGGCAGATTCAATGAATTACAGAGAAATATTCGGAAATATACTTTCGCCAAACTCAATAATCGACAGAAATGAAGACCTGATCGCGAAATACAGCATTGACCACACGAAAAATATAACAGCGCACGCGGACTGCGTGTTACTGCCGTCAAACACAAAAGAAGTGTCGCTTATAATGCAGCAGTGCAACAGGTATAAACTGCCGGTAATACCACGCGGAAGCGGAACAGGAGTAACCGGCGGCGCCGCGGCTGTGTTTGGAGGAATAATTCTATCATTCGATAAAATGAATAAAACAATTGAAATTGATCCCGATAACATGATCGCAGTAGTTGAACCAGGAGTGATAACCGCGGAAATCAGCCGGCAGGCGGCGAAATATTCTCTATTTTATCCTCCCGATCCGGCCTCGCTAGAAGAATGTTCAATCGGCGGAAATTTCGCGGAAAATGCCGGAGGCCCCAGCGCTGTAAAATACGGCACAACAAAAGATTACATTCTTGGAGTAGAGTTCGTCACAGCAGATGGAACAATAATGACTTATGGCGGGAAAATTGTAAAGAACGCGACTGGTTTTAATTTTGCTGCGTTACTCTGCGGAAGCGAAGGTACCCTTGCGGTAACAACGAAACTTTATCTGAAACTTCTGCCAAAACCTGAAGAATCAATCGACATTCTTATCGGATTCAACTCCATGGAAGAAGCAATCTCAGCCGTAATTAAAATCATAAAACAGAAAAATAATCCGACAGCGATTGAGTTCATGGAAAAAGAAGCAATCGACATTGTCGCTCAGAATACGAACTACAGAAACATGTTTCCGGAAAGTCAGGCGCAACTTATTGTAACATATGACGGGAAAAATAATGACAACCTGGATTCGAAAGTGAATGAATTATTCGACATTGAAACAATCAGCAGGAAAAACGCATACATCGCAAAAACAGAAGAAGAAAAAAAATCACTTTGGCAAATGCGCCGCGGAATAAAAGAAGCAATCGGAAAAATCAGTCCTGTGTATTTCGCCGAAGACACAGTAGTACCACGCTCGCAAATACCATCCTTCATAAACAGCGTGAAGCAGGAACTGAAAAAACAAAAACTGCATTCAATATTTTTCGGACATGCGGGTGACGGCAATGTTCACATTGATATTTTAAAAGACAACATTATCGACGAAAAATGGATTAAGCTTATGCCGGAAATCAGCAAGGTTATATATTCGCTTGCAATTAACCATGGAGGAACAATCACCGGAGAGCATGGAATCGGCTCGCTGCGTAAAAATTTTCTTTTTATGGCAATGCCTCAGGAACAGATTGAACTAATGAAAAGAATTAAAAAAGCGTTTGATCCGAATGGAATTCTTAATCCAGGGAAAGTTATTGACGTGGATTAACATAGCAAGATTCAGATAGCTGTTTTTAAATGCTATTTAACGCTGGTTTGTTTTTGGTTTCTCGTGTTTTTTTGCGGTTATGTTTCTTTTTTCGGTTTTAAATTGAAATATTTAAATGTATCTTCTACAAAAGCATATAAAATCTGTTTTGTTTCTGTATAAGTATTCAAAATCCATTCAGCATCTGATATTTTATCCTCAGAAGCACCTGATAATTCAGCGATAATCAAATCAAAAAAAAGAACGAACCCAACCGCAAGCAATTTACTCAAACTAATCCTGAACATTTTCTTATACTCAAAATAAACATCACATTCGGTATCACTGAAATCTACTCGCAAACACTTCCATTTATCACCCGGCACTTTCCTCTGATAAGCAATAAGTTCACCTGTTACAAGTAAACTGAAATCTAAATGTGCGTGACAATACATAAAAATCTTCCTAACAAGCATTCGTTTACTAATATTAAATTTCTCACTGACTTCATTTAATCTTGCATTTAAATTTCTGCTGACATTCAAGCTTGTTTTATGCATAATATTTCTCCAAAAAATGTTCTCATATATATAACGTAAAAACGTTAAAAAATGTAAAAATTTTTTATTGAAATTTTAAAAAAAATAGACTGTCAGACGATCGACAGCCGTTATGACAGACGTTATGACAGGCGTTATGACAGGCGTTATGACAGACGATCGACAGGCGTTATGACAGGCGTTATGATTTGAATTTCATTCTTTAATATAAACATTTTTATTGCTTAAAAATCCTTTCTTCCAGTTGCCCATTATTTCAGATGAGGATTCCACGCTCATGAATGCTTTCGGATCAATATGCGAAACTGCATCTTTCAGTTTGCTCAAGCGATGGGAAGGAAGCACTGTATAAATTACTTTTACAGGTTTTCGTTTATACGCGCCCTGCCCGTCAAGAATTGTAGCTCCGCGAAAAAGATTGTCCGTTACATAGTCCGCTATCTCTTCCCATTTTTCTGAAATTATCATTACCGAAAAACGTTTTTCAAATCCCTGTATAAACTGGTCTATCAAGTACGATGTCACAAACATGCTGATTAGACTGTACATTGCCTTATATACCGGAAAAAAAAATGCGCCGATTCCGACTACAATTAAATTCAGCAGAAAAATGCTTGTGCCCATGTTTATTGAATATTTTTTTTTCATTATTGTGCTTATAATGTCTGTTCCTCCGACTGATCCTCTATTTTTAAAAATCAGACCAAGTCCAAGGCCATTCAACGCGCCTCCGAATATTGCTGCAAGAATTTCATCCGGAAGATATAACATTCCGATTAACGGCCGAAATAAATGAAGGAACACTGTATACGCAGCAAGCCCAATGAGACTTGACACCACAAAATGCATATCAAGTTCTATAAACGCGAGAATAAAAATCGGAATATTCATCAACAGCAATGTCGCCGAAACAGGAAAATGAACAGTATAATCCAGAATTAGCGCGATACCGCTGACACCTCCGCTTAAAAACTGATGCGGGAAAAAAAATAAAATAACAGCTAATGATGAAAGTGCTCCTCCGAATATAATGCACAACAGTCTTAAAAAATAAACTGAAAATCCCGGAAGATCATTTATTTTTCCATCTTTAATCAATTGCTTCATCATGATTCGCACCTTACGATAGTCATTTTAATTTTTTTGCCTTCGAACCTCAGCTGCCTTCTCAAGCGCTGACGGAAACAAACTCATCGCGGCATTTAGCAAATAATCTTTCTCATTATGTTCAGGATTATCAAGCACAATTTCTAAAAGTTCATTCAAAATTATTCCGATTACCGGTCCGGGTTTAACTTCAAATTTTTTCATTATATCATATCCGGTAACTGCGAGATCTTTAACCGTAATCGCATTTGCGTCTTCAATTACCTTCTCGATGCGGCGGCACAATTCAGTAATCGGAGCGGGAATTCCATCACGCGAACCATTTCCTCTTCTGTCAGCAAGACGAAGTTCTATTAGATTCTGAAGATTTTCGACTCCGACTTTCCGCATAAAACGGCGCACTGCCCCGTCGTTCCAGTCTTCAGTATAATGAAACATATGATTATTTACCAGGTTTATGGTACTGTCAATTTCTTCGTTTGAAAATTTAAGTCTCCGCATAAGCTTTTCAGACATGCGGGCGCCGACCATTTCATGATTATAAAAAGTTCCATCTCCGTCTGGACCTTTTCTGCGCGTGGGCACTTTACCAATATCATGCAGCAGCGCGGCAAGGCGGATGTAGGGCTTGTTTTTCGGAGCAGCATCGCACGAATACAGATTATGATAATACACGTCGTATTTATGATATTTATTCTGCTCAACGCCATAGCAGTCAAGCAGTTCGGGTAGAGATATCTTTAAAAGACCGCTGTGACGCATATTTTCAAAACCGATTGACGGTTTATCGGTTTCAAGCATTTTCATTATCTCTTCCCTGACTCTTTCGACCGAGACCATTTCTGAAACATGAAGAGTTTTTTTAATTGCTTCGAAACTGCTTTTTTCAATTGTAAAATTCAGCTTCGCGGTAAACCGGCACGCACGATAGGCGCGAAGCCCGTCTTCACTAAGTCTGTCGATAGCGCTGCCGATTGTCCGTATTATTCCTTTTTCAAGATCTTTCAGTCCGCCAACATGATCTATCACTTCTTCGTTTTCAAAATCATAGGCAAGTCCGTTAATTGTAAAATCTCTTCTCGCGACATCTTCTTCAAGTGTTTGCGAATATGTAATGTTTTCAGGACGGCGTCCGTCGAAATATTTTCCGTCGCAGCGGTAGGTCGTGACTTCAAACGCTTTTTTACCGAAGAGAACAGTAACTGTTCCGTGTTTAATTCCTGTCGGTACTACATGATTAAACAACTCGACGACTTTTTCAGGTTTAGCGTTTGTAGCGAAATCAAAGTCATACACTTCCATACCAAGAAGCAGATCTCTGACGCTTCCACCCACCATGAAGCATTCATAGCCGGCTTCATTGAGCGTCCCGATGAGACGTTTGATCGG
>JBFZEW010000194.1:0-5842 GCA_041306665.1 Spirochaetota bacterium
ATCTTGTTGTTTTTCCAACCACTCTCGGATATGTTTTTTGGAACATCTTGGTTAAAAAATATAAAACTACATCCATGCACAGTTTTGTCTTTTTAATGCCTGTTTCAGGAATAATTCTCAGTGCGGTTGTTCTTCACGAAAAAATATCCGGCAATATTCTTTCGGCACTGTTTTTAATTGTAACCGGAATAATGATTGTGAATTTTGATTTTATAAGTTTCATAAAAAATAAAACCAGAAAAGAGGAAAACTATGGGTCGTGACGAATTGAGAAAAGCAGTAATCAATGTTGTCGAATATATTTCTAAAAGCGAGTTATCACCGACATCGCATAAGCTGATTTTCCATTATTTTAATCAGTCGAAAGCCAATAACTCTCTTGATAAAGCTGTTGACGCAATCGAAAGATACATGCAGGACAGAATTCCGGCACAGGATGACCGCGGTAGAATTCTCGAAGGTCTGCTGAATGAGCTTGCTTACGAAGCAAAAATGTTTGATGCCGAATAAAATTAAGTAAATTTGGAGATTTCATGGAAATTTTTTCTAATATCATAAATCTGATAAAAGACCAGAAAAAAAATATCAGCGAACTTGAAAAATCTGTAAAAGAAATCGCGAGCAGGAATTTTTTAGAAGAAAATACAGTTCTGAAAAACGATAATGAAAAAATTTTAAAAGAACTTTCCGATATTAAACAGCAGAACATGCAGCTTTCAGAAAAAAACGGCGCTCTCAAGCTTGCCATGACTGAGCAGATAATAAATGAAAAACTTGGTATTCTTAAAATTTCCGGAAAAAAAATTGAAACATATTTCGGTAAAAGCAAAGAGACGGGAGAAAATAATCTTAAATTTATTGAAAACGAATTAAAAAGAAATTTGCTTAAACTTGAAAGGAAAATAAATGAAAACATTTCCTTAACGAAATCAGAAATGAATAATGAACTTCAACAGCTGAAAATGAAATACGTAAATTTGATTGATGAACAGAAAAAAATTCTTGAGAAAGAATATAAACAGCAGCTTGCGGCTAATGATGATAAATTCAGAAAATTCGCCAATGAAGATATTTCCGAAGAAATTATGCAGAAAAGAATTCGTCAAAATAAGCTTGAGCTGAAAATCGGGTTGAACTGGCTGAATAAGATAGCTGTTTTTCTTTTTATAATGGGCTTGGGCGTTTTGGTGCGTTATTCCTACGCTAAGTGGTTCAATGACTACATGAAAGGATCGGTATTTTTCGCGGCCGGACTTTTATTCCTCGCGGGCGGTGAATTTTTTCATAGAAAAAATAAAGATATTTTTTCAAAAGGTCTTTTGGGCGGAGGAATAGGTATTCTTTACGGCGCTCTATTTTACAGCTACATGCTGCTTCATATTATTAATCTTGAAACAGCACTCGCACTTTCGATCATCGTTACCCTTACTGCGAGCCTTCTTAGCCTGCGCTACGATTCAGAGACGATAGGTATAATTTCTCTTATCGGCGGGTATTTCCCTTTTTTCACGTATGCCGCGAATTTTGAATTAACAGAAAGCAACATTTATATCGCGGCAGGATATATAATAATGCTGAATATATTTCTGCTTTTAGTTTCTGTTAAAAAACAATGGAGAATTCTCCTTCCAGTCAGTTATGTTTTATTCATGCCGACTCTGTTAATATTAGCTCTTAACATGAAAATTATTTACGCGCAGATAGCTTTCACTGCTTTATTGTTCGTGTTGTATACTATCATAATTTTAACATATCCGACGTTATACAAAATAAAATTAAGAATAATCGATATTATAATTCTTGCTCTAAACATTGTCGTCAATTGTTCTGTTACATTCGCGATTTTTAGAATTCACGATATAAATAACGCGGATGGCGTAATCGCATTCATTTTCGCCGTAATTTCATTTTTATCTGCAAGTTTAATTTTGAAATTGATAAGCAGTGAGAAAACGGCATCAATAATTTTTTATGTCACAGCGTTGACTTTTGCAGTTCTTATGGTTCCGTTTCAATTTGGAATTAAATGGGCATCAATGGGATGGCTTGTCGAAGGAATAATTCTCGCGATTGCCGGCTACCGCAACCGCCAGAAATACATGGAATATGCGGGTCTTTTTATTTTTGCATTATGCACTGTAACATTTTTTCTATACGATTTTACAGGTTACTATGATAATTATGAAACTGAATTTTTCCCGTATAAATTTCTTTTTATCACAATAGGTAGTCTCCTGATTTCATATTCATATATGAAAGACATTTATGTGAAAAAAATTTCCGCCTATGAACTCCAAGGTAAAATCGGTCTCGCTGTGAAATATTTTACCATGTTTGAGCTTTGGATATTTTTAATTATTATTTCGGATTATCTTTTGCGTAAATATGAAATTTCTCAAAATTCCGCATCCTCTTCATTGTTCTATGTAATTGAGTTTTACAGGATTTTATTTATATCAATATTCAGCGCTTTGCTTGCGTTTATTTATAAGAACGTAAAAATCATTAAAGACGGTGTAATGAATGCCGCTTCTGTGGTGTTATATGTTTTTTCCATTGTTTCGGTTGCAGCATTGAATTTCGGTTCAAATATCTTTTCCGATTATTTTAGCGACAGTGCTGAATTAAAAATATTATCTTTTTTTGTTTTACTGTTGATAAATATCATGAGTATTGTGATTGTCAGAGATGTCGTGCTGTTATTCATAAAGTCATCCGGAAAGTCGCTTGAGATTTATCCGCCTGTAATAGTGATTTATTTTCTTTACCAAATTTCAACCGTAATTATCCGTCAGTTTGATTTATCTTACGAAAATTTGATAATAAGTTTTTCATATTTAACAGTAGCGCTATTTTCAATAAGTTATGGATTCATCAGGAAATATGTAAACGTGCGTTTGCTTGGACTTGGCTTGACAATCGCGGCGCTTGCAAAATTATTTTTGTGGGATCTGCGCACGCTGGAAACTGCAGGAAAAATTCTCGCGTATTTCGGTTTCGGCAGCATAATTCTTTTCATTTCCTTCATTTATCAAAAAATTAAAAATATTGTGGATGTGCCCGATGTTAAAAAATAGTTTTGTAATAATAATTATAATTTTTGTATCAGCAGTTCTAGCTGCTGAACTACCTCAGGATTATAAGTTCCGAAGAAGCATAAATGCGACAGGAGATGGTAAGTTTGCGGAATTTGAATTAGACGGTAAAGTTTATGAAAATTCAGATTTGAATTTCAGCGATTTAAGAATATTTAACGCTGAAGGAAAAGAAATTCCCTTTTATTTGAAATCAGGAGAAGCATCTGAAATTTCAGAAAATGTTATTTTCCAGACTTGGAAAATGGAGGAGAAATATGATCCAAAGACAGACGCATCTATCCTTGGTTTTCAAATTATGGAGGAGAAAGATGTTTTTATAAACAAATTAAAGTTTTCCTTCAAAGATGAAGAGTTTTCCAAACAGATTGAAATTTCAGGAAGAGATGATAATTCAGAATGGAATTATATTAAAAGTGATACTGTCTATAAAATTAAAAATTTAATCAAAGAAGAAATTTATCTTGAGTCGACATATAATTATAAGTTTTATAAAATCGAATTCACCGGGAGACCTTCCGATTTCAGCAATGATGAAATTGAAGCATCATATGACAGCAGTGTAATTGTAAAAAGTGATTTTATTAAAACTGTAAAAACTGAGTTTGACTACAGCCAGAAAGAAAATATTTCTGAAATCAAAATCGCCAATGAAGAAAAAATGTTTATAAAAAAAATTAAAATTAATTCAAATGGATTTTTTAATCGAAATTATGATGTGCTTAAAGATGATGAGAATTTTATTCAAAGCGGTTTGCTATACCGCGCGACATTCAATGATGTTAAAATGGAACAGACAGAAATTAATTTCGAATCTCCACAGAATACTAATCTAATAATTAATATTGAAAATAAGAACGATTCTCCTATTATCATCAATTCAATCGAATTATCAGTCATAAATTATAAAATTATTTTTAATTACAATCCGCAGGAAAAATATTTTCTGTATTATGGTAAAGATGATGCAACTGCGCCTCAATATGATATAACAGATTTTAAAGAGCACATTGAAAAAGAGAATAGATTAGTTGGAACTTTGGGAGACATTGAAAAGCTGAAAGTTAAAAGCGATAAATTTTCGGTTATATTCAGATATATCTTTAACGGTATGATTGTAATCGTTTCATTGGTTATGATAGTAATCATTTCAATGAAACTGAAACCGGTGAAAGAAAAAATTGAATAATTATGAATTCGATGCTGTCGTTATTGGCGCAGGACCCGCAGGATTATTCGCAGCAATAAATATATCTGACTTTGGACTTAAGACCTGCTTGATTGAAAAAACAAATTCCGCTGGAAAAAAACTTCTCATGTCCGGCAATGGCCAATGCAATTTAACTAATACTGTTCCGCTTGAGGAGTTTATTCGCCGGTATGGCGGAAAAAACAATTTTGTTAAAAAGGCATTGCATAACTATCCACCGGAAAAATTATTGAATTTTTTCCGTGCGGAAGGAATTGAGTTTATGGAAGATAAAAACGGGAAAATATTCCCTGAATGCCGCAGAAGCAAAGTCATCCTTGATGTACTGATAAAAAAATATTACGGAAATAAAGGAAAAATCTTTTTTAAAACATCAGCGCGTGAAATATGCAGAAAAGAAAATAAATTTTTAATAAATGCCGTGACGGCAAATGCCAATGAAAACTCGAATCAGCTTCAAAAAGAAAATTTGCAAATTTTAACGCGGTATTTAATTGTATGCACTGGCGGAGTTTCTTATCCAATGACGGGATCCACCGGTGATGGTTATCTTATTGCTGAAAATTTTGGGCATGAAATAATATCTCCGGAAGCGTCACTCAATTCTGTTTCAGTCAAAAATTATTTTTTGAAGCATTGCGGAGGTATCGCAATAATAAATAGTCGTGTTATTGTGATGCGTAATAATAAAAAAATATCAGAAAACACGGATGATTTGCTTTTTACGCATACCGGATTATCTGGTCCTGTAATATTAAATTTATGCAGATATATTAAAAGTGGAGATGAGCTTCATATCGAAATTGCCGGAACGATCGAAGAATTTTTGACTAATTTTAAGGCTCTGATTTCTGAAAGCGGGAAGAGTAATGTTAAAACTGCGCTTGTAAAATTGAATATACCTGAAAGACTTGTTACAGCGATTTTAGGCTATAATGGAATTGATGGTGATGAAAAATGCGCGAATGTAAAAAAGGAAACTATCGCTAAAATTGTTTCCGTTTTTTCTCCTTTAAAGTTTACTGTAAACCATCCGGATGATATAAAAACAGCGATGGCAACCGCCGGTGGAATTAATTTGAAAGAGGTCAATTCAGGAACAATGGAATCTAAAATTTGTGAAAATTTATTTTTTGCCGGTGAAGTTATGGACGTTGACGGCGACACCGGAGGGTTTAATCTTCAGTGGGCATTTTCATCCGCCAAATTAGCTGCTGAGGCGATAATTAAAAAAAATTCAATCTAAAAATTGAAGTCACGATATAATGTTCTCAATTTCAGAAATTTCATCATCAGTGAATGAAGATGCTCGCACTGTATGAACGCAATCTTCTATTTGTGAAGATCTGCTCGCACCAATTAAAACTGAAGTGATACCTTCGAGTCGCAGATTCCAAGAAAGAGCCATTTGCGCTAAAGATTGATTTCTTTTTTTCGCAAATTCATTAAGCATTGTGATTTTTTTTCGCAGACTATCTGTAATATCCTCAGCCTTAAGAAATACGCTCTTCCTTCCGGCGCGACTATCTGTCGGAAT